>JANOQB010000058.1:0-4773 GCA_031422215.1 Cytophagales bacterium
GTGATGAGGACGAGAAGTAATTTTTTTTTCATAATGGTTTTGTTACGGTTTAGAGATGATTTTTAGGAACACTTAACAACTTCAATCTGGACGAAAAGGTTCATGATCAAAATTAAAGTAAAAGGGATCCGGTTTCGGAGCCCTTTTACTTTTTTGGCTATACTCTTCCGTTTTTCACTTTGGTTTTAAACTTTTTTAGTTGTGCGCGCAGGGCCTCTGTGGCCAAATCGGCCGCAGCCTCAAATGATTTTGCCTGCTCCTTGGCAAAGAAATTTTGCCCGGGGCCGTTCAATTTTATCTCTACCGTTTTATTTTCAATCCCTTCGTTATTAAGTCGAAGGAAAACTTCGCCATCCACCATGCGGTCATAAAATGTTTCTAATTTATCTACCTTTTTCTGAATGAAGTCGATCAGCTTTTGATCCGCATTGAAATGAATGGAGTGAACTTGCAGTTTCATAAAAAAAAATTTAAAGGTTTAACTGTAGAAAATTTAATCCGGAAAGTTTTAGACCCAGTCCGGCAAGGTCTTTCATTTGGGGTTTACTTCATAGGCAGATTTTATTTCGTGTTTGATATTGAGTAGATTTTTGTCTATCAGCAGGCTGGCTGTTTTTTTATTTCTTCATGCCTTTGGATGTGCTTGATCAAATACTTTTTTAAGTTTTTCCATCGAGTTGTGGGTATATACCTGTGTGGCAGCCAAACTGCTATGTCCAAGCAAGTCTTTCACCGCATTTATCTCCGCCCCTTTGTTTAGCAGGTGGGTGGCGTAGCTGTGCCTCAACACATGCGGGCTCTTTTTTTCAACGGTGGTGAACAGCTTCATGTATTTCTTTACAATACGGTTCACCATCATCGGATAAAGCTGCTCACCGGAATCGGTAACCAATAAATAGGGATGTTTTTTCTTTTCAATTTCTTTATTCCGTTGCTGGATGTATTCTTTAATTAGGATAACGAGATTAGACGAGAAAGGTATTATCCGTTCCTTATTTCTTTTTCCCAACACCCGAATGGTGCGGGCTGGCAGGTTGATGTCTGTTTCCTTCAACGACATGAGTTCGGCAAGGCGCATGCCCGTTCCGTAAAAAAGCTCTAAAATCAGTTTGTCGCGCTGGCCTGCATGCCCTTCGGGAAACTTATCATGGTCCAACAGGTTCGTTGTATCATTCTCATTGATAAAGTGCGGGAGTTTCTTTTTCGTTTTAAGGATTTTTATTTTGGCCATCGGGTCGGTAGCGATTGTTTCCTGCCGCATAAGGAACTTATAGTACGATCGCAAGCAGGCAATTTTCCGGTTGATGGACCGGGCATCTAATTTTGCCTCTGATAAACTCACCACCCAAGAGCGCACCAAACCATAATTGGCTTCTTGTGCAGCGGTGCCATCAAAATCTTTTTTTAAAAACGCATCAAATTGGTCAAGGTCGGTCTTATAAGAAATAACCGTTTTAGGGCTGTACCTTTTTTCGAACTGAATGTATTTTATGAATGACTCTACCATTTACTAGTCCCGCGCCCTGAAGTATAGTCCTAATGTAAAAAAAAATCCTCTCAGGAAAAAGCCCTGAGAGGATTGTCTTATATCTTAAATCAGAAAAATCAGTAATTATCGGAGGCGTACATTTTTTGGCGATAGGCTGCCTTTATTACCTGGCCTCTTCGTTGCACCGATGGCTTGGTAAAGGAAGTGCGTGCGCGCAATTCTTTCAATACACCGGTTTTCTCAAATTTCTTTTTAAAGCGTTTTAGGGCTTTATCGATCGATTCGTTCTCTTTAATGTTGATGATGAGCATTGTTTTGACTTTAGGGCTGCAAATATAGCAGTCTTGTATTCAAATTCGCAAGGGCTACTTCAAAATAGAACGTGAAATAACCATTTTCTGGATTTCGGATGTGCCTTCTCCGATGGTGCAGAGCTTGGCATCGCGGTAATATTTCTCGGCAGGAAAATCTTTGGTATAGCCATAGCCGCCAAAAATCTGCACACCCTCGTTGGCAATTTCAACGGCAACCTCCGAGGCATATAGCTTGGCCATGGCCGATTCTTTATTTACACTCTTGCCTTTGTTTTTCAGGTCGGCTGCCCGGTAGGTGAGAAGCGAAGCCGCCTCAATTTTTGTGGCCATGTCGGCCAGTTTGAAAGAAATCCCCTGAAAAGCAGAGATCGGCTGATTAAATTGATGACGCTCTTTAGAATATTTAAGCGCAGCTTCAAAAGCGCCCATCGCAATGCCCAGGCTTAGCGCGGCAATGGAAATCCTTCCGCCATCCAACACCTTTAAGGATTGCACAAACCCATCGCCTTCTTTTCCAATCATTTGACTTTTATGGATGCGGCAGTCGGTAAAGATCAGTTCGGCTGTTTCGGAGGCCCGCATCCCCAACTTATTTTCTTTTTTTCCTGCACTAAAGCCAGGCGTTCCTTTTTCAACAATAAAAGCAGTCATGCCGTGCGAATCGCCAACCTTGCCCGTGCGCAAAATCACCACCGCCACATGCCCCGACCTTCCATGTGTGATAAAATTTTTGGCTCCGTTAAGGATATAATGATCACCATCTTTTACAGCCACGGTGCGCATGTTACCAGCATCCGATCCGGTGTTGGGTTCAGTAAGTCCCCAGGCGCCTATCCATTCTGCGGTAGCAAGTTTGGGAAGGTATTTTTGCTTCTGCTCTTCGTTGGCAAATTGCAGAATATGACCCGTACAAAGCGAGTTGTGTGCTGCCATGGAAAGCCCGATCGATCCATCAATTTTCGACAACTCAGAAATGGCCGTTACATATTCCAGATAGCCAAAGCCCGATCCGCCATATTGCTGTGGCACAAGCACGCCCATCAATCCAAGCACACCCAGTTTACGAAAGAGGTCGATCGGAAACTCCTGGCTTTCGTCCCACTCCATCATCTTGGGCTTTATTTCTTTCGCCCCAAAATCCCGAACCATTTGGGCAATCATTGTCTGGTTTTCTGTCACATCAAAATCAAGTGCGTATTCCGTCATAATAAAAATTTATAGCTGTTAAAAGGCCAAAGTTATAAAATCCCAAACACCTGTTAGGTAACACGGCATCTTATTTATTTAAACTGCAAAAGCCTTTAGATGGCTTAATAAGGTTATTTTTGCAACCTAATTTTAAGTTTATCTTATGAAAATAGCTGTAGTAGGAACTGGGTATGTAGGGTTGGTGACCGGAACTTGTTTTGCGGAAACCGGAAACACCGTAACGTGCATTGATATTGATGCGGAAAAAATAAAAAAGCTTAACAGCAGTAAAATAACCATCTATGAGCCTGGCCTGGAGCTTCTTTTTGAACGAAACCTAAAACAAGGACGGCTTCTATTTACAACAAACCTGGAGGAAGGAATTAAAGATGCGGCCATCATTTTTTTGGCATTGCCCACACCCCCAGGCGAGGATGGCTCGGCCGATTTAAAATATATTCTTGGTGTGGCCAGCGACCTGGGCCCAATCCTAAAGCAATACACAATTGTTATTGATAAAAGTACGGTGCCCGTTGGCACAGCCGATAAAGTGCGTGAACGGATTGCGGCCAATAGCAAAGTAGAGTTTGATGTGGTTTCAAACCCGGAGTTTTTGCGCGAAGGAGTAGCCGTGGAAGATTTTATGAGGCCCGAGCGCGTGGTGATAGGAACCCGATCGGATAAAGCGAAAAAAATAATGGAAACCTTGTATGCACCTTTTGTGCGCCAGGGCAATCCGCTGGTGTTCATGGATGAGCGTTCGGCTGAATTGACAAAGTATGCAGCCAACTCGTTTCTGGCCACCAAAATTTCTTTCATGAATGAAGTGGCCAACTTGTGCGAACTGGTAGGTGCCGATGTGGACGCTGTGCGAAAAGGCATCGGAACAGACAGCCGCATAGGGAAAAGATTTTTGTTTCCGGGCATTGGCTATGGAGGAAGTTGTTTCCCCAAGGATGTGCAGGCTCTCGCAAAATCTTCCTCAGATGTTAATTATACCTTCAGGATTTTGGAAGCCGTGATGTCTGTCAATGACGATCAGAAAACCATCATGATCCCGCGCATCAAAGATTATTATAAGGGAAATTTGAAAGGCAAAACTTTCGCGATGTGGGGCCTCTCTTTTAAACCGCACACCGATGATATACGCGAAGCCCCAGCCTTGTATAACATAGAAGAATTGTTGAAAGCAGGGGCGATTGTAAAAGCCCATGATCCAGAATCGATGGAGGGAGTGAAAAAATTATTGGGGAATAAGATCCAGTTCTGCGAAACACCTTACGAAGCTGCAAAACATGCCGATGCCATTTTCATCGCTACCGAGTGGCCTGAGTTCCGCACACCCGACTTTGATAAATTAACTTCCTTGTTGAAAAGCAAATTGATTTTTGATGGCCGTAATCTTTACGACCTCGCGCAGATGAAAGAACTTGGTTACACCTATTTCAGCATTGGAAGAGAAACTATTTATGGCTAAGAAGAGAGTACTGATCACCGGGGGTGCCGGATTTTTGGGTTCGCATCTTTGCGACCGGTTCATCAAAGAAGGATATTACGTAATAGCGATGGACAACCTGATCACCGGTGACCTGCGCAACATTGAGCACCTCTTTAAGAATGCCGATTTTGAATTTTATCATCACGATGTTTCAAAATTTGTGCACGTGCCCGGAGACTTGCATTACATTTTGCATTTTGCCTCTCCGGCCAGCCCCATCGACTATTTAAAAATCCCTATCCAAACTTTAAAAGTAGGATCGTTGGGCACGCACAATCTGTTGG
>JANOQB010000059.1:0-7035 GCA_031422215.1 Cytophagales bacterium
CACTGTTGTCCATTGGTTTCAAAATCTACCATACAGCACGATTGAATCCGGCCAACGTGTTGAGGGATGAGTAAATGAAATCGTCCTGACCGAAAGAGGAAAGCTGAACACAGCAACGGTATAACATGACAAAGTAGGATTAAGCAAATAATTTCTTTCTGGTGCAACATTCCTGTAGCAACAGGCGTCTAAGCAGTGATCTCTAAACCAAGTTGGCTTAACTGCTTTCGATCTGGACTTTTTAGTCAGCCCCGTATTAGACTATTTTTTCTGACACATTTAAACTTGCTTCACTATGTTTAAAAATTATTTCAAAGTTGCCCTGCGCAACATCCTGAAGAACAAGTTATTTTCAGCCATCAATATTTTTGGTATGACCATTGGCATTACTTCATGCTTGATGATCGTGCTTTATGTGTCGCACGAACTGAGCTATGATCAATTTCATACCGATGCCGATAGGATTTATCAGGTAGGATTGAACGGCAAGATTGGCGGCCAAGACATTCGCGTGTCCAACACCTGCCCGCCCATGGCCGCTGCCTTGTTGGCCGACATTCCCGAAGTGGAATCGGCAACGCGAATTGCCCAAATGTTCAATCAACCCGTTATACGAAATGGAGAAAAGATTTTTTCAGAGGAAAAAGTCTTCTTTGCGGATTCCAATTTTTTTGAATTCTTCAGTTATAAATTGAGAGAGGGCGATGTAAAGACAGCCTTGAAAGAACCAAACAGTGTGGTGCTAACAGAAAGCATGGTAAAGAAATATTTTGGTGACACGAATCCGATCGGTTCTTTATTGGTTGTTGGAAATGAAAACAAAACTTATAAGGTCACCGGTATTTCAGAAAATCCACCCAGCAATTCTCATTTTAGCTACAACATATTGGTTTCGGCTGTGTCAAGTGAAAACCTGAAAGAAGGTATTTGGTTGAACAATTTTATGTTCACCTATTTCAAAACCAAGCCGAATACCTCGGTGAGCCAGGTGGAAGCTAAATTCATCCCATTAGTTGAAAAATATATCGGTCCGGAGTTGGAGAAATTTATGGGCACCACGCTCAAGCAAATGATTGAAGCGGGTGGCAAGTATGGATATTATTCCACCAACATAAAAGACATCCATCTTCACTCTACCTCGCAAGGGGATATAGAACCTGGTGGCAATATCATGTATGTCTATTTTTTTAGCGGCATTGGTCTGTTCATCATCCTTATTGCCTGCATCAATTTTATGAACTTGTCCACCGCACAATCTGCCGGGCGTGCCAAAGAAGTGGGTTTGCGCAAAACACTCGGTTCGCTCCGTGGCCAGATGGTGGGTCAGTTTATGTCGGAGTCCATTCTGTACAGCGCACTGTCGGTGGTGCTTGCTTTGGTCGCATGCTATTTTTTGTTGCCATCATTCAATATTCTTTCAGGCAAAGAGTTGGGAATGGAAATTTTTCAAACTACCTGGTTTATTGGCGGCATCATCGGGCTGATCTTTTTTGTGGGCATTGTTGCGGGAAGTTACCCGGCCTTTTACCTCACTTCATTTAGTGCCGTGGAAGTTTTAAAAGGAAAAGTCCGTGCCGGGGCAAAGAGCAAGGGCATCCGCAGTTTTCTGGTGGTGTTTCAGTTTGGCCTTTCTATTTTCTTAATCATTTTCACCGTAGTTGTTTTCCAACAGATACAATACATGAAAAATAAAAATTTGGGGATCGACAAGAACAATGTGCTGATTTTGCAAAACACAGCCCGGCTCGGCAACAACAAAGAAGCGTTTAGAAATGGACTTGTCAGCCAATCAGGCATAGCCAAGGTCAGTTATACCAACAATACTTTTCCGGGCGTAAACAATACCACCGTTTTTAAAACAGCGGGCTCGGAGCAAGACCATATCATGGGAGTTTATTATGCCGATTATGACCATCAGGATGTGTTGCGGTTTGAACTGAGTGACGGTCGCTATTTTTCAAAAGATTTTGCTACCGACTCGCTGGCGATTTTGTTGAATGAAGCAGCGGTAAAGGAATTTGGATTTGAAAACCCGGTGGGCGAGGAGCTTCTTTACAATGATAATGGCCCGACTTTCAAGAAATATAAAATCATTGGCGTAATCAAAGATTTCAATTTCGAATCCTTCAAAGATAAAGTAAGGCCCATGTCAATTTTGTTAAGTGAAAATTCAAACAACTTGCTAGTGCGCTACGAAGGAGACCCGGCCATCATCATCCCCCAGGTAGAAAAGTTGTGGAAACATCATGCTGCCAGTGAGCCATTCGAATACACGTTTTTGGATGAAAATTTTGACCGCTTGTTCAGAGCAGAACAGCGTATGGGAAAATTGTTCAGTGTATTTTCCGGCCTGGCAATATTTATCGCCTGCTTAGGTTTATTTGCCCTGGCCGCATTTACCACCGAGCAACGCACCAAAGAAATAGGCGTGCGAAAATCGATGGGCGCGTCTGTATTTAACCTTTCCATTTTATTGTCCAAGGAGTTTACCAAATTAGTGGTAATAGCCTTTGTGCCAGCTGCTATTTTAGCCTGGTATGTTTCCGACACGTGGCTGAGCGGCTTTGCCCATCACATCAACTTGAGCCCGCACGTATTTTTGCTAAGCGGAGCAGCAGCTATTGCAATCGCATGGCTCACGGTCAGCTTTCAATCCATAAAGGCGGCCTCCGCAAACCCAGTGGATTCATTGAGGTATGAGTAATTGATTTCAAAAACAGTTGACAATCATATCAATTGGCAAAGCACCTGACAATTAAATTCTGACTTCAAACTCAATCTCAAGTTCAAATACAAATTCAAACTTCTCCTATCTCATATCTCCCATCTCCTATCTCCTGACTTCAACTGCCAACTATAAGGTTAATTCCTTTAAATTTAGGCCAGCTTATTTTGGATTTGGATTGTTGATCCCGATCCCAAGTAAGTTCAACCTAAAATTATGAACACATGGATGCAACCATCAATGAAGTAAATTCCGCCCTTCAGGAATCGCAGATTGCCTTTCTTTCTTACAAAAATTTTTCCGGTAAGAAGAAAGCAGGATTTCTTCGCACTATTGCCGATGAGATTGAAGCCCTCGGCCAACCATTGGTAAGTACTGCCATGCAGGAAACAAACCTGGCCGAAGCACGCATTGTGAATGAACGGGGCCGCACCACAAGTCATTGCCGCATGTTTGCCAATTTGGTGGAAGATGGTTCGTGGGTGGACGCAAGGATTGACACTGCTATTCCCGATCGCGCACCAGCGCCCAAGGCCGACCTAAGAAAAATGTTGGTGCCCATTGGCACGGTGGTAGTTTTTGGAGCGGCCAATTTTCCGTTGGCATATTCTACTGCCGGTGGTGATACAATTTCTGCTTTGGCTGCCGGTTGTCCGGTGATTGTTAAAGCACATCCCGCCCATGCCGCTACGTCTGATCTTGTGGCAAGCGCAATTTTTAAAGCCATCGAAAAAACCGGAATGCCCAAAGGAGTATTTCAACATGTGCATGGTGGTTTTGAAACAGGGCAAGCGTTGGTGAAGCATCCATTTACAAAGGCCGTTGGCTTTACCGGTTCGTTGGCTGGTGGCAAGGCATTATTCGACTTGGCCAATCAACGCGCACAACCTATTCCGGTGTTTGCCGAGATGAGCAGCATCAATCCGGTTATCCTTTTGCCCGACACGTTACAAAAGGATGCGGAAAAAACTGCCGAGAAGTTGGCAGCGTCCATTACGTTGGGTGTTGGCCAGTTCTGTACCAATCCGGGTTTGATCATTGCTGTGGAAGGAAATGGATTGGATCGCTTTATCAAAACGTTGTCTCTTGAATTTCAAAAAGCAATGCCGGGCACCATGTTGCATCAGGGCATTGCTGATAATTATTCCAAACGGTTAGCGCAGGCATTGACACAAAAGGGCGTGCAGGTAGAAGGACAATCTTTAACCGATGGAAACGCTGCTCAAGGCCGACCCTTGGTGGCTTCCGTAGCTGCAAATGATTTTATAAAAAACCCTGCCCTGGCAGAAGAGGTGTTTGGTCCATATTCACTCATCGTGCGCTGCAAATCCAATGACGAGTTGAATTCTGTGATCAACCACTCGCAAGGTCAGTTAACCTGCACCGTCATTGGCGAAGAAGTTGAATTAGCAAAACACGCAAGCCTGTTCAATGTGTTGGTGGAGAAAGCTGGGCGGTTGGTTATCAACGGGGTTCCCACAGGCGTAGAGGTTTGTCCATCCATGCAACATGGTGGGCCCTATCCCGCCACTACCGATTCGCGCTTCACGGCTGTTGGCACCGATGCCATCAAGCGTTTTGTGCGTCCGGTTTCGTTCCAAAATTTTCCCGATTCACTTTTGCCAAACGAATTGAAAGACAAAAACCCGTTGGGGATTTGGAGAATGTTGGATGGCAAATGGGTGGGCAAGTGATGTGGATGATTTAGAAAAAGTGGTTCCAAACTAAGGTGCACCAAGTGGCATTATAATTCCGGTTCGCTTTTTGCCAAAAGTACTTTTTTAAGTATAATTAAACACTCGCTGAAATATGAAAGCTACGATCCGTTTGACTTTGGTTTTAGTTTTTTTAATGCACTTCGCCACGAACATATTTGGCCAATCGGCTAGCGTGGCGATTGGCAAAGATAGAAGGGCATGGTTCGGGGTAAATTGGGGTGGTGTTTGGCAAAAGAGTGATGTGCGGTCGCGGTTGGGTTCAGGATCGGGCTTTACATTTGATTACTATTTAACAAGGAACACAACAAGCACTTTCGGCTTGGGGTTTCGTGCACAATATTTAAAAGCCACCTCATACGGGCTTGGGTTGACAAGGGATTTTCAAATCCAAGACAACACTTCGCTAAATGGAATTTCTGGAAGTCCAAATTATGCCTCGTTGGCTGCACCTAATAATTATGTTTTTCAAAATCACTCCACCGATATTAAAGATCTTTCGGGGAATGTAATCATATCGCTCAATCGCCTTCGTGCCGTATCGCGCATTCACCTTTACGTGTTTGGTGGATTTGGGGGAACAGGCTACATCACCACGATGGATCAGCTTGCTGCAAACCAAAACATTTACGACTACACTAACGTGGATGTGGGTTTCAGTAATTCCTTTACTAAGAGAGACCTGAAAGAACTCCGTGACGGCACGTATGAAACATATGCAGAAAGCGGGAGCAAAAGAAAATGGACGGTCACCCCAACCATTGGTGCCGGATTTGGCATTCAACTAAGCAGCAGGGTGCAACTCGGTTTAGAGCACAAGGTTGGATACACCGGTACGGATTTGTTGGATGGCAATAAGTGGGGCAGCAATACAAAAAATGATACTTATCGCTATTCCTCTCTAACTGTAAGCATAGGAATGGGAAAATCATACGGTGAAGATGCCACACGCAGCCGCAGGCAATATAGTGTTACCCCTACGAGGCCATCCAACCCTGCCGTGTTGCGTCCAACAGTAAGGCCTCCGGTCATTCGGATAGTTTCGCCCAGCACCTCGCCCGTCACACTGGAACATTGTGTGGCATCAGTCGAGGCCACTGTCGAAAATATTTCGAACAGTCAGAACATCAGGGTGACGCAAAACGGACAACCGATTGATTTTGAATTTTCGAGCAACACAATCATCATCACCGACCTTAACTTTCAAGGAACAGCCGACTTCAGGATTACTGCCACCAACACCGCAGGTACCGACACTCGAACTGTTTCATTTATATGTAAGCCAGAGGCCCAAGTGGAGATGATCACCATTTGCCACTTGGTTCGAGGTGCAGCACCTACCACGTTGAATATTCCCATTTCGGATTGGCCGGTGCACTCCGCTCACGGAGACACACGAGGAGCATGTCCAATTGTCCTTCCACCAGTTGTCACAATCACCTCTCCGGTTTCCTCTCCGGTCACATTGGAAAATTGTGTAGCTTCTGTCACCGCCAGCATTGAAAATATTTCGAACCGCCAAGGAATTAGGGTAGCGCAGAATGGTACTCCTATCAACTTTGGGTTCAATGGAAACATAGTAACGGTTTCAAACATTTCTTTCACAGGAACAGCCAACTTCACTGTCACGGCCAGCAACTCAGCGGGCTCATCGTTCAAGACGGTCTCCTTTGTTTGCCAACCACCAGTGGCCATGATCACCATTTGCCATTCTATTAGTGGAGGTGCACCTCAAACAATAAACATCCCACAAACAGAATGGGCGGCCCATGCTGCCCATGGCGACAAACAAGGCTCATGCCCTGTCATACTTCCGCCTGTGCTCACCATTACATCGCCAACTTCGTCTCCTGTCACATTGGAAAATTGTGTGGCCTCGGTGGCAGCAACTGTTGAACATGTTTCAAATCGCAACGGCATCGCGGTAACGCAAAATGGCACTCCAGTCAATTTTGGTTTCAGTGGAAATACCATCACCATTTCAAATATTTCGTTGACCGGAACGGCCAACTTCAAGATCACGGCCACGAATGTTTCGGGCAGCGCGGTGCAAACCGTAACATTTATTTGCCAGCCACCCGTGGAGATGATCACCATTTGCCACTATCCTCCAGGCAACCGCGATAACCCACAGGGCATTACTATTCCTGAATCGGCATGGCCAGCACACGAAGCACATGGCGACACAAAAGGTGCGTGTCCAGATAAGCAACCTCCCATAGACAAAGAAAAGGAAGAGAAAGAAAGGATAGAAAAAGAAAAAGCAGATAAGGAAAAAGCTGACAAGGAAAGGGAGGAGAAAGAGAAAGCAGATAAGGAAAAAGCAGAAAGAGAATTAGCCGAAAAGGAAAAAGCAGAAGGAGAATTAGCTGAGAAAGCAAGGATAGAAAAAGAAAAGGCCGCCAAAGAATTAGCCGAGAAGGAAAAAGCTGAGAAGGAAAAGGCTGACAAGGAAAGGGAGGAGAAAGAAAAAGCTGAGAAAGAAAAGGAAGATGCAGAGCAGATTACCATTTGCCACCACCCCCCTGGCAACAGTCAGAATTTTCAAACGATAACAATATCCAAATCGGCATGGGAAGCGCACGAAAAACATGG
>JANOQB010000060.1:0-2182 GCA_031422215.1 Cytophagales bacterium
CGCAAAAAGGAATTTATAGAGATTTTCAGGAATTTCTTGACAATGCTCCTTCCATCCAAAGTCCCTTTCAAGTGACATGTCTGTCTGATGAAAACAAAATTGAAAGGGGCACTGCCGATTATAAACTATTACTACTAGACTCTCTCACCAAAAGAAGAGAGACCATCAAAACAATTCAGCTTCAGGATGTAGTCATTACCGCATCCCGTATAAAGGAAGATATCAGTAAGTCGCCCGTTAGCATTGAAAAGTTAAGCCTGTCTGTAATTCAGCGCTTGGGTTTATGGTTTTCTAGCGCTGGCAAAGTTCCTATTACTGGCAATCTTTTTTAGTGAACGGCAAAAAAAATCCTGTATATGGATTATCAACAAAAAATCATAACAGCCTTTGAACTCCATTCTGTAGAGGGGATACGGGAATGTTTTGAAAACGGAATTGATCCCAATCAAATGATCAATGGCAAGCCCCTTATTTATGAATTGATCAACATGTACACCCGTGGCCCATCTTTTAAGAAATGCATCAAGACCTTTGTGGACTACAGCTTGGAGTTTGAAGACAAAATATTGTTATCGGTTTTATTGGATGATCCCACTTTGCTTGACACACAACTGACCACCAACAAAAATGCATTGACAAAGAAGTATTCGTTGGATTGCACATTCACACCTCTGTACGAAGTTTCCTTATTGCATATTTGTGCCGAGTACAATCATTTGGCCTGTGCTGAAATACTTGTGAAACATGGTGCGGACATCAACGCAAAGTCTGGGTTGGACGACCACGGCTTTGGAGGCCACACCCCTATTTTTCATACCGTAAATCAAGATGCAAACAAGTGCCTTGATACAATGCGCTACCTTATTTCGCAAAAGGCCGATTTGACACTGACCGTAAAAGGACTTGTCTGGGGCAAAGGCTACGAATGGGAAACATTTATTCCCGCAGTGAACCCATTAAGTTATGCGATGATGGGCCTTCTGCGCCAGTTTCAAAGGACAGAGGAACAAATTTATGAAGTTGTCTCTTTATTGCTGAAAGCCAAAGACGGAACGGATTACCATCCCGGCAACATCCCAAATAAATATTTGCAATGATGGGCCCTTGTCAATGTTAGATTCGAGAAACGATTGAGGTATTCCGATCATCCTTTTAGCTAAAAAAAATTTCTTGCCATTTGTTATCTTTCAAAAATCTTCAGCCAATGAAACCACAGATATTACTTTTAGTCCTTCTCATCGGCACACACGTATGCGTGTCGCAAAAAAAACAACCAGCAGTTCCCGCCATTGCCAAAAAGCCGCTCAGCCACTCAGTGTATGATGGCTGGAAGGAAATCCCATACAAAGCACTTACCCCCGATGGAAATTTTGCGGCCTTCACGGTAAATCCGCAGGACGGAGACGGCAAAGTGATTTTTTATAATTTAAAAACAACAGCACAAGATTCGGTAAAGCGTGCTGCTGAGATCGCCCTCACGTACGACAGTCGTCATGCGGTGTTCAAAATCAAACCACAACAGAAATTAGTGAAAGACCTGCGCAGGCAAAAAAAGAAAAAAGAAGACCTGCCTAAAGATTCGCTCGGCATCTACTCATTCGCCACCCGCAAAACAGAAAAGATTGCCGATGTAAAATCTTTCAAGGCACCCGAGAAAGCAGGCGGCATACTGGCTTATCAATTAGAAGCAAAAAAAGAAGCGAAGCCGCCCACATCCAAAACAGACGAGAAAAAACCCACTCCCGCCAAAAAGAAAAAAGCAAACAGTGACGACAACGGCTACACGCTCGTGTTGAAAAAACTTACTGACGGAAAGGAAACTTCGTTTGGGTATGTTAAAGATTACACCTTCGCCAAATATGGGCAGGGCCTTTTGATCAGCTCCACCGGCAACGACTCTACATGGAAGGCAGGCATGTATTGGTATGATCTGTTGAATGATGAACTGAAACCGATCCACCAGGGAAAATCGAAATATAAATACAAGGGCCTGTCGGTGAGTGAAGACGGCACCCATGCAGCTTTTCTATTAGATACTGACACCACCAAAGCACCCGTGCGCCACTATCAACTTTTCCATTGGACGAATGGCGGCACAGCACAATTTATTGACGTTGAAAACTCACGCGCCCTGGCACCCACCTGGACGGTGAGCGAACATTACACTCCCTTGTTCTCAAAG
>JANOQB010000061.1:0-1749 GCA_031422215.1 Cytophagales bacterium
ATTTTTTTTTGTGATACGATTATCCCTCCTTCTAATTTTAATGGCCTCGGCATGTAGCCCTTCGGCAACAAAATCATCTCTTAAATCCGATCTTCAAAAAGTCAAGCCGGTTTGGTTGGCAGCCAAACCCGTTCAGCCCGGCTATTATGTGGGCATAGGACACAGTGTAAAAAACGGAACAAACAACTATATCCAATCAGGTAAGAGCAGTGCCTTGGAAGACCTGGTGAGTGAGATCAAAGTGAATATTTCTTCTACTTCGGTATTGAGCCAGATTGATGCGAACAAAGAATTCCACGAGAGCTACGAGCAAATTATCCAAACCACTGCTGTGGATGAGATTGAAGAGTTTGAACAAGTTGAAGCCTGGGAAGACGAACGCAATTATTGGGTTTACTACCGGTTATCGAAGCAGCGGTACAAGGAAATAAAGGATCAAAAGAAACGGAACGCGGTTTCACTGGGGTTGGATTTTTTTACGAAAGCAAAACAAGCAGAACGGAATCAAGAGCCTGTGTTGGCACTCGGGTTTTATTATCAGGGCTTCCGGGCCGTGGAAAAATATTTGGACGAGCCAATCCGGTTGGAGTTTGAAGGTAAAGAAATACTCCTCACAAACGAAATTATTTCGAGCATGCAATTGCTGTTGGATAAAATTGATCTTTCGCTTGACCCTAACGAAATCGTGCTCAACCGGAGGCTTGCCCAAAATGAGTTGTCGGTGATAGCCAGCGCAAAAGACAAGGGTTCGAAAAAAGCAATCATAGACCTGCCCTTGGCAGCAGCTTTCGAAAAAGGATTGGGCGATGTTTTCCCTACTTATAAAACCGATGCAGCGGGTCATACAAAAATCCTTCTTACAAAAATCAGTGCCAGGGATGTAGAGCAAACCGTAGCGGTGAAAGTGGATATGATGAGTTTTGCCGGGCAGAGAAGTTCGGATGTGTATCCGCTGATAGTGAAGAAAATGGTTGTTCCAAAAGCGATCCTTTTGATGAAGGTTCACCGTCCGTTAGTGTATGTATCTTCCATTGAAAAAAGTCTGGGTGTGGATAAACCCAATCAGCAGCTTACCAACAAAATAAAAAACTATTTGACCAACTCCGGTTTCGAATTGACCAACGATAAAAGCAAGTCCGAACTTTTGTTGGATGTAAATGCCGATTCGGAGAAGGGTGCCGTATCGGGCAGCATCTATATCACCTACGTCACTGCAGTGATACGCGTGGCCACCACCAAAGACAATAAGGAGATTTATGCCACCACCTTGGACAGGATAAAAGGTTTCAGCCTCGACTTTGAGCGGTCCAGTCAAGAGGCATATAATAAGTCGATAGAAACCCTTGAAAAGGAAAAATTGCCTGAGCTTTTGAATATGATCTTGCAATAAAACTCTTGAGTTTGTTGAAAATAAAAGGAAAATTAAGTGTTTAAAATCCGTAAAATGAAGTGGCCTATTAATTGCATTCATTAAATTGCATAACCAAATCCAAAATAGAATATGAAAAAGCTAAATTATGTTTCATTGATTGTGTTAGTAGCGGCCGCTTTGATAGCCGGCTGTAAAGGAAAAGAGAAAGCTCCTTCCGGGGAAAGAGAAGTAGTTGTACCTTGTTCAGGCCCTGACTTCTTTACAACGGCCAAATTTTTCAGGTCAAACTCTTTGGGAGAAAGCCAAGACCAGGCAACTTCTAAAAAGAAAGCGTTGACCAATGCGCGCAACGAATTGGCCCAGGCCATCAACACTAC
>JANOQB010000062.1:0-14066 GCA_031422215.1 Cytophagales bacterium
TTCGCCTTAAATTCTTCTTTGATCTTTTCGATATCAATTGATTTGGCCACAGGCTTAAAATTCTGGACTTTAAGTGAGGTTCTTCTGCGGGCGGATTTCCCTTTGTCCCTGCGGTTCTTTCTTTTCAAACGGGTAACTGACATAACTATTGGTTTTAAAGGCTGCAAAAGTAATCAGGTTTTGCAATTTATTGCCACAGATTCACAGATTATTTCGATTCAAGCCATAAAATCCACTAATTGGAACAGTAATAACACAATTGCCAAGTATTAAGCTCACACGCAATCTGTGAATCTGTGGCTTATCCTTAAATTGCCGCGCTAATATGGAAAAATCAACAATACCGAAAGGCACCCGCGACTTTGGCCCAGCCCAGATGGCCAAAAGGCAGTTTATTATTGAGAATATCAAAAAGGTATTTCAAAAATACGGCTTCCAACCGTTAGAGACACCCGCCATGGAAAACCTTACCACCCTTACGGGGAAATATGGAGAAGAGGGCGATCAGTTGCTATTTAAAATCTTGGACAATGGGGATTTTCTCAAGGAGGTTGACCAGCAAATACTTGAAACCCGAAACTCGAAACTCATAACTCAAATCATTTCTGGCAAGGGCCTCCGCTACGATCTCACCGTTCCCTTCGCTCGTTATGTGGTAATGAACCGGGGCGAGATTACTTTTCCGTTCAAGCGCTACCAGATACAACCTGTGTGGCGGGCCGATCGTCCACAGAAAGGAAGGTATCGCGAATTTTATCAATGCGATGCCGATGTGATCGGAACCGATTCACTGATCTGCGAAGTGGAAATTATTTTGATGATCAAAGAAGTGTTTACCGCATTGGGCATCGGGGATTTCTCCATTAAGATAAACCACCGGGCAATACTTTCGGGCTTGGCCGAATTATGTGATGCCAAAGAAAATGAGTCTTCGCTTTTTGTGGCCATCGACAAATTAGATAAAATCGGAGAAGAAAAAGTGAAAGAAGAATTGCGTGGCCGCGGATTTTCCGAAAGCAGTCTTATGGCATTGTTTGAGATTTTAAATTTCAAAGGAAACACGCAACAGAAAATTGAATATCTATCCGTTAAGTTTTCCAACTCACCTACCGGGCAAAAAGGGATTGCCGATTTCAAAGAAGTGCTGAGTTTGATTGCCAATTATGGTGCCACCGAAGAGCATGTTGAGTTCGACATCTCGTTGGCGCGCGGCCTCAGCTACTACACGGGCTGCATCTTTGAAGTGAAGATCAACCATGTTTCAATTGGCAGCGTGAGTGGTGGCGGGCGTTACGATAACCTTACGGGAGGCTTTGGCCTGCCCGGTGTTTCGGGCGTAGGCTTTTCTTTTGGTGTTGATCGGCTTTATGATGCCATGGAAGAACTGAAGCTTTTTCCACAGGAAGCGCAAGTTTCCACGCAGGTGATGATTGCCCATTTTGATGCAGAGAGCAAACACTATGGCCTAAAGGTTTTGCAACAACTGCGCGAGAAAAATATCGCATCAGAAATTTATCCCGATGCCGTAAAAATCCAGAAGCAATTGGACTATGCCAACAAAAAAATGATCCCCTTTGTGATTGTGATCGGTTCGGAAGAAATGAAAAGTGGCTTGCTTGCTTTTAAGGATATGAGGAAGGGGGAGCAGGAGAAAATTTCTGTTCAGGATATTTTGAAGAAGCTGACAACTCTTTAATCAATCTTACCATAACTGCTGTAATCGCCATAGCTTACATCTTGAAGCCACAACATCCTCGCCCCTTTTATGCAAGAGAAATAAGCGTTGTAGGTTTTGGGCTTGCCTTCCATATCCGAAAAATTTATCTGCCAGTTGTTGGGCATGGTAAACTTGCCGGCTGATTTTACAGATTGAAATTTGATGTTGCCAACCATGCCGCTGGCCAGGGCCAAATCCCATTTGTAGGTATTGCCCGGAATGAACTCAAAATTTTGCGCAGAGGCATGCGTGTCGGCTCCCGCGCTTGCTCCCGTGTAGGCATTAACGTATTGGGTCATCCCCGAATATTTATTTGACCACTTACCAATAAGATCCAATGGGGCAACAGCAAACTTATTGTAGCTGGCCATCTTCTCCATTTTTTCCCAGCCATCCGAAGTGTTGTGATAAGCACCAAACTCCTGCTCGAACGAATTTTTATCGGGCGTGATAAACTCAACATACTTTCCTCCACCACCGCTATAATTTATTTTGAACAAGACCACATGCACGGTTTTGCCTGTCCCATTCTCTACCATATCGGCCTCGGCAAATTCTATGGATTGCCAACTGGATATGGGCTTGAATTCAAAGTTGCTGGCACTGCTGTATCGAGGTGCGACCAAAACATTCCAGGCATTCTTTAAGCCTTCCATCAAATCGGTATTGTAAGCATCCGCTGCTTTGTTTGGATAATGCACCAGCACCTTGATGTTTCCTTTTGTTACCTGAGCCCAATCTTCTTGTTCAGTGCCCACCCAGCCATCATCAAAGTTGGTGGTGTTGAAGGCGAACTTGCCGTTGGCTTTGGCTTGCACTATGGGTTGTTCCGGTTTCTTGATTTCTTCTGTTGAAGTTTGTTGCCCGGCAGGCAATTCGATGGCCTGGTTATTGGCCGAAAGAGGGCCATAATACCACGCATTGGTGAACGTTGTGTTTCCATTGAAGGGGCCATCACGCCTCGTAACTTGATCAGCCTGCAATACGAGGTTCCATTTTTGGATCCCTTCAAAATAATGCTTGGTAAAACGGTACGTGGTTTTTTCCAATGCTATGTTTTGCGTAGTTAAAAAATTGCCCCACGTGTTGGTGCCGTCCTTTTTACTCCATGCTTCGAGAACACTTTTTTGGGGCGTTACCGTGATGATATTACCACTGATTTGATGCGTACCGTTTTCTTTTCCCAAAAGGAGTTTATCCATTAATGGGTCGAATGTTTTGGTGATAAAGGTATAGGTACCATTGGCATTGAAAGTGTATTGGCGCCAAATGGTGCTCATCACACCGTTGTTCACTCTCCAACTGGACTGATCACTTGAACTGGCCACCCAACTGCCCAGGATGGAATTTTTATCAGCGTTGTTTATTGGTGGTGTCTGTTGCGAAATCCCTGTTTGTCCCGAAGTAGCGGTTTCCGGTTTTTTCAAATCCACCGATCCTAAAAAATTTTCAATTTCAGTTTGATAGTCCTCCGTGTTGGTCAATATCACAATGCTCATACGTTTGGCATAGCCGCTCATGGTAACGAGCATGGCGATGGATTTTCCTCCACTGTAATCGAACGGAGCCACTCCTGCTTTTGCTTCCCATCCATCTTCAGATACTCCAGGCACAGCCTCAGGTTTTGTTGCTACGTTGTAGGGTTTCACAACCAAATCATTCCACTCGGTATCAAAATCAAGTTGGGCATTGCCCATGGTGCCCATGCTTTTGTAAATGGCTATCTGGCAGTAGGTGCCTGTTAGATTGTTGGTGATGGCGTAACCGATAACACCGTTGCCGCCATCAACTTTTTTCCAGCTCTTAGGAATGGAGTAGGTGGCAAGGTCGAAGGTTTCCTTTTGCTGGGCAAGGGATGACGTTGCGATGAACAATAGAATGATGCCTATTATTTTTTTCATAGTGATGATTATATTATTGCCTGTTACTGTTACTCCTCGGTCTGCGTCCTCAGAGACGTTTTGCCTTTGTTGGTGTTCTTCACAGTGAAGAACACCAACATGGGCATAGTGGTCTGTGAGGACACAGACCACGGAGAAAGTGGGTAGTCATATCATAAAATCAATCCACAATATGCCCCTTCATCAAAAAACGAATGCCTACATTAAAAGAAAGCGCACCAAATGATTTTGCTTCCTGCAACTCCTGCCGCGGACTGGTTGCAACGAAAGGTGCATTGGGGTCCAGCTGTTTCACAAACTCGACCTTCTTACTGTTCACAGGTAGATTGGGCAACACATTCGTACCATTGCTTGTATAAATTGTTAATTCATATTCACCAGGATAGAAGCTCATGCTCACGAAATTGATTTCGGTGAACAAGTCCAATTTATTGCTCAGCATCCAGTTCATGCCCACCGTGCCTTGAAATCCAAAGGCCATACCTTTTCGATATTCCCATTCGCGATGTTGTGTTTCGGTGCCATCCAGGTTATAAAAATAATTTTCCTCGACCTTGATTTTAGGAGAACCAACCACCACCCCAAATTTTCCGTAAGGGACTTTCGTGCCCGTGCCGGAAGTAATCAGGAAGGACGGATTGAAAAAAATAGCAGTGGACTGGTGAGTGATAATATCCTCCTCCTTTCCGAATGGATCATAATAGTTATCAATAGTTTCATATTTCTTACTCCGCTGGTACAGCACACCCAAATCAAACCCGATATTTTCATTGAACATGTACCCTCCGCCAAGGTTGATATTCATGCCTGCACCAAACGAACCAGAAACATTTTCGCTAGTGTAAATTTGGTTGCCTGTGGCCGGCCGGGTGCGCACATCTTTGGTACCAATAACTTCAGAGGCAAGCGGAAGTGCATAACCTCCGCCTAAACGGAAATACATGCCCTGACCATGAGCCTGGGTCATCAACAGGATAGAGATGACAATGGAAACTGCGATTGCTTTCATGGTGTTTAAGTTTAAAGTGTTGATGTGTTTGATGTTTTTCTCATTAAGAAAAGTTTTTAAGATGAATTCAAAAATTAGCCCATTCAGAAACATTGCAGATATCACTCCTCGGATATAGAGAATCATTTAATTCATGTTACAACAATTACAAAATCATAATTTCATTTCCCCAACATGTTTTTCAAAACTGCAAAGTCAATGGCTTTTATTATGTCTGTCATAAATTGGGTTGCAATTGGTTCCTGGTGGCTGCCCCTTACATATATCCAAAAAAATTGCGGTGACGATTTGGGCAGTTTGTTATTGAAATACCCTGGGTTGGGTTTGATGAGTATTTTTCCAAAAGGGTCTTCGTCATCCGTGAAGAGGTACGATAAATAATCAATAGGGTCTTGCTTCACAATGGCCAGCTTGGTCAATTCATTCGGTGACATTTTTAATTGCGCTTCAATCTTTTCAAATGCTGGCTTGTACTCCTTATCATTATCGGCAATTAGTTTTTCGTACCTCTCTTTGGTGGATAGGTAATCCATTTTCATATACCGTTTTAATTTTTCGGGGTCATTTTTGTATTCCGCTTCTTTGTATCCCTTTTCAATTTCAATTCTTTTAAGGACATCGGTAGAAGCAGAGACTGAACTGAGCCTTGCATTTGATAAATTTATTTTTCTCTTCTCTAAGAACTCTTTTTTAGTTACATAAGCGAAGGGTAGTTTACCATCATAAGTAATGAGCCATGTACTGGTTTTGCCCGTTATGCCAAAACCAAGGCTGGCATCTATGTCTTTAAAGTACCAATAGCCATCTTTCTCTATCGGCATATCATTCATAACATTGAAGCCTTCGGCCAATAATCTGTCGCCTTGGGCCGGGTCATAAATTTCCGCATCGAACATATTGGCACTGATAGAAAAATGGTTGGAAGTTCCGCTGGCTTCTTTAACAATCTTGCCATCGCAATAAAAATTTAATGGTGTGATGCTGTAACTGTAGCCATTGCCGGGCATGTTGGATTGAGGGCTTTGATAGCCACCATTATAATTAGCATTGACGCCACGGGGCGAGTACTTGGATTTGACCATGGAATGTATGGCTGCCACTACTTTTTTTTCCTTTGCCAAATCGGCTGCTGCCACTCCCGATAACCCACCACTGCTCTCTTTCCAAGTGCCCGGCTTTTGACTCAATACGGCTTGATTGCAATCTTGTGCGGGTGCGTACAATGGGATAAATACTATTGTGATAAGAATCAGGTATTTCATTTTTTTTAAGTTCATGCTGCGATGCACTATTTAATACCTTCCAATATCCCTTTGCCGGTTGTGCTCACCCCACTATTAATGGTAACCTTAACATCGGCACCTGCTACAGTTACATCACCCACTTTTCCTTCCACGCCTGCTATGGCGCCAACATCGGTAATACCGGAGTTGTCCCATTCAACCAAGGCGGCAATGGATGCTTCCAGTTCTGCACGGGCAGGGCCCTCAAAACTTTTGCTTGTTCCCACCAATGCCGAACCGGAGAAGCGGCCTGTTTCTACGTTATCCCTCATATTGATTTTCACTCCGCCAAAATCAAATTCGCCAGTTAAATTGCTGCAGCTCGAAGTGATTTTATATACGCCCAGGTTCATAGTGCTTACGTATTCGCAATGCACATCATCAAAGTTTTGTAATGTTCCAGACTTTTTTGTTTCAGGCACATCATTTTTGCACCAGGTGCTTTTATCTTTAAATAATACCCCCTGGCCTTTTATCTGATTTAACCAAGCAATTTCTGCATTTACCTTCATCAGTTCAAATTGTTCGGGCCATGTTGTGTATTGGTAATAATATAAAAGCTCGCTTGTTCTACGGCTTGCATAATTCAGGTACTGCCTGTAAGCGTTTTGCGTTTCACCATTAGCAGCATTTAAAAAGTTTGAACGGATGCCATTTTCATCTTTGCATATTGCTTCTAAAGGATTTTCTTTTCCTTCACCAATTTTGTCTTTATATTTTATATTTAAAATTTCCTGTTTTTCCGCTAGTCTTTTTTCATATTGTTCTACATTACCTACTGCTTTTAATATTGGATCCACAGCTTCTGCAAATACAAACGATGCATTTCCAATTATATCGTTAACCCCGGGGCCTAATTTTTTCATTGCTTTAGCTGCATAGCCGGGTATTAACTGTGCATATTGCCCATTTTGACTTGCCTGTAGTACCTGCTGATTACGCAAGCCGGATATTGTTTCATATTCCTGCTCTAATCTTTCCTGTTTTATTTTTAATTCAGCAATTTTCCCCTCGCAATCATTTATAAAATTTCTCCACTTTAATTCCAATAATTTATTTTCTTCCACATTCAAAGGATAATCGGGCCAGGTAAATTTTGATAAACCCAATGCATCCTGCGGCATAGGCCGGTCCCAGTTAAGGTCATCGCTTTTTAAATCGTATCCTAATTTTTCTAACCTGGTTTCTTTTTCAGTACTGTATGCCTTACGGATACTTTTTTTAGCGGCAGCAATGGCTGCCGGTATATTGCCCTTGCTTTCTTCAATTAAACATTTGGCCATGTTGGCCTGTGGGTGATGGGCATAAATACGAATGGTGCTATCAGCATATTTTTCGGCTCGGACAATATCGCCCAACCCTAACCAGGCTTGGGTAATGTTATTGAGAATGCTGCTGTTTTTTGGATAGCGTCTATTCAGGTTGTTTAAAATAGGAAGGGCTATTTGCTCGGCCCCGCACATGGTTAAAAAAGATGCGTAGCTATTCAGGTTATTGCCATTGGCAGGGTCGGCTTTGCAAGCCTCGCCCATAAGGTAAAGAGCCAATGTTGGTTTGCCATCCATCCATAACCCCACGGCCGTATTGGCTGTGGATGATTTCATTTTTACCGTCTGCTGAAATATTTCTGCTCCTTTTGATTTAGTGGCAGGAGGTAATTTGACCAGTACTGCCTGATTGGTTTTATTGATATATCCGCTCATGGCGGCATTGGAAATAGTTGATGCCAATGCGGCATTTATCCTGGCCGCATTTTTCAACGGCACAATCCTGTTGTCATCTTCCCACGCTTTCTTCAATTGCTCATCGGTAACACCCAACATGGTTTTTTGTATGGCCTTCATATCCGGCATTTTAATGCCCATGCTGTCCATCATTTTTTTTTCTTCATCGCTCATCTCGTCCATTGCCCCTTGCATCTCTTTCATCATAGCCTCCATCTCTTTTTGCGTGGGAGGTGCTTCTTTTTGTTTTGGTTTTGGTTTTTGGGCGAACAGGAAATTGAGGGAGATGAAAACCAGGCCGACAATGAGCAGGTACTTTTTCATAAGCTGTTTTATTAAATGATGATGTAATTGTTTAAGTGTATGTTGTGAAAAATAAATTGTTCGTGATTTTGATATAGGAAAGGTATGGAAGCCCCACCCCGAGTACCGTGATGGAAGTCATGCTGGTTGATGATTTTCATCATGAGGATTCCAGCCTGCTTGGGGGCAAGGGGCAAGAAAAGAATAAGTGAAGTCATGGTTCTTTGCCTTCTCATTATGGAAGTAAAGTTGATCCACCGGAAAGAGAAATGTAATCCCCTAAAAACAGGATATTTTAGAAAAAGGGAAAAATCATGGAAAAAGGGGAGAAGGAAACGGAGGGGATAGTGTTTTATTTGTATAGTCAAATGCTAAAATTTAATTTGAGCATTGGATAAGCTGTTCCCGTGGTCTGTGTCCTCACAGACCACATTCCAGTGCGGAAGTCTCGGTCTGTGAAGACACGGACCGAGGAAACGGAATTGCCAATTGTCAACTTCGCACTTAACTACTTCCCAAACGTAAACACATGCGCTACCGATTCGGCATGGCCTCCGCCCACTGTTGTTTTGCTCCACGAAAGGGATAGGCCAAGCGATGGCTCCGTGATATTGTCCACAAACACAAACACACCATCGCCCCGCGTAAGAAAAGTCTTATCGGAATTGAAAGTCCAGGTGCCTGATGCGGGCCAGACTGGCGCCCCGTTGGTGGAAGTGAAATTCGTGGCAGAAAAATTCAGCGTCATTCCCGTGAACAAGCTGAGCTTGGCAGCACCATCCACCGTTACGGTTTTTATTTTCTATGTGCCCGATTTTAAAAGAGCTGCGACATCGGGGGCAAGCCCACCATTAGCAAGAGATCAGTTTGACCCAAAGACAAGCGACATTGACATTGAGGTTAAAATTGACATTGACGAGCCCGCGGACCGAGGAGAAGCATTGCTCTCGTTGTGGGACAATCTTGATATATTCTTTAAAAAGAAAAGTGGTTTTACTGACTGAAGGCTCAAAGAAACTAATTTATGACAGAGAAGGAGAAAAAGTTTTTGTATGACATAACAAACTCAATCGAGTTGATTAAGAATTTTACAGCTGGAATAAATTCATTCGTAGAACTAAGCAATTGATGTCACATACTTCGTGATTTCTTCGTGCCTTAGTGTCCCTGCCTACCGCTGGCAGGCACGAAGTTCCATTAAGAAAACAAAATTGAAATTAGATTTATGCGCAAACAAGAATTGCTCAAGAAGCCGTCATGCGCGACTTGAACTTCTTGGTGAGATCTTCTACACTGTTTTTAAAATTGGCATCTGTCTTCATCATGTCTTCCACCGATTCAAGTGCGTGGATGACCGTGCTGTGGTCGCGCCCACCAAAGTTTTCCCCGATAAGGGCCAACGTAAGTTGTGTGTAACGCTTGCAGAAATACATGGCCGTTTGGCGCGGTATCACAATCTCGCGCTTTTTCACTTTGCCTTTCATCAAGTCCAGCTCCACTTTAAAATAATCGGCCACAGTTTTCTGTATGTAATCAACGCTTACATCCGACTGGATTTCCTTTACAATGTTTTTCAACACTTCCTTGGCCAATTCCAGGTCAATATCTTTTTTCAGAAGTGTGGCGTGAAACAGCATGGAGTTCAGCACGCCTTCCATGTCGCGCAGGTTGGTGTCCACACTATAGGCTAAGTATTCGGCCACTTCCGTGGGTATATCAATTCCATCCGATTCCATCTTGTTGTGGATGATGGCCAATTTTGTTTCGAAGTCTGGCTCTTGTAGATCGGCTGTGAGTCCCCATTTGAAGCGGGAGAGCAATCGCTCCTGAAATCCTTTCAAATCTCTGGGAGGGCAATCGCTGGTCATGATGATCTGCTTGCCTGATTGATGCAACTGGTTGAAAATATGGAAAAACATTTCCTGTGTTTTTTCGCGGCCAGCCAAAAACTGCACGTCATCCAAAATCAATAAGTCAACTTGCAGATAATAATTTTGAAACTCCTGGATTTTGTGGTTTTGCAAAGCGTTAAGAAACTGGCTGGTAAAATCATTTTGATCGATGTACAAAACAATTTTTTCGGGCAGGTTGCGCTTTATTTCATTTCCTATGGCTTGCACCAGGTGGGTTTTGCCCACGCCCACGCCACCATATAACATGAGCGGGTTGAAAGAAGTAACTCCCGGCTTCTTCGCCACAGCCACACCGGCCGAGCGAGCAAGCCGATTGCAATCGCCTTCCACAAAGTTATCGAACGTATAATTGGGATTGAGCCTTGAATTGACAGTTTGTGGGTTAAGAGCTTTAAAGCTGAATGGCGAATAATCTTCTAATGCCGCATTTCCGTTCGCAGCTTGCGAGGCATAACGCTTCGTTCCGTTTCCATTGGGGTAATTCACCATCAGCGGAGGATTTTTTTGATTGCCACTGTCCACCACTACAGAATATTCAAGCCTGCCTTTGGCACCCAACACCTGATGGATGGCTTTTTTGAGCACAGGTACATAATGTTCTTCAAGCCATTCGTAGAAAAATTGAGAAGGCACTTGTATGGTAAGCACATCGTCTTCGCTCTTAAGCGGGTTTATGGGTTTAAACCACGTGTTGAAATTTTGCTCGTCAACTTCCTGTCGAATTACTCCAAGACAATCAGTCCAAACATTTGAGAAGTCCGTTACCATTTAAAAAGCTTACCGTTTTCTGTGAATGCCGTCTAAAATTTTTGGCGGGAGACAAAGGTGTAAAAAAATAGAAGAACAAAAAATAAAATCAATCCAGCTTTTTATTAATTATTTATTTGTGAAAAACATTGGTAAAATCTAAAAAAAATTGCTTTACTCACAACTAAAATTCAACTTGAATGTTGCATTTCAATCGAATCTATGAGTTCCAGCACTTCTGAAAACACACCCACCTTTCCTTTTCCGTTTCCTTCCTTTAAGGATTGGCTCAAAATGGCGAGCCAGGAATTGGACGGGGCAGATCCGATGGAGAAACTGAAATCCCACAAAGGGAATCTTGAAATACTTCCTTTTTATTGCGCACCGTCTGACAACCACGAAATAAACATTAGGTTGAAACCGTCTCCTGATCCTTATTACGGGGCAAGGAGTTGGACGAATGCCCCAAGGATATTAGTATCAAAGGAGAAAGAAGCCAATGAAATCGCACTTGCCTATTTAAATTCCGGTGCCGATGGTATTTTGTTCGATTGCCGCTCTGGGGAAATAAATATGACCGACCTATTTGATAAAATCAATCTAGCTAATTGTTCGGTTTTTTTTCTGGTAGATAGAGCAGATGACAAATGGTTGCAAAATTATTTTTCATTCGTGCAAAAGGATTTCCCCAATAAAGAAATTTCAGGTGGTGTATTCTGGCGCAACAAATCCCCATGCTCACTGGAAACAATGAAGCGATTCAACCAGTGGCCAAAATTCCATGCTATGGGGATGGTGGTGCCATCACAAAATCAAGCAACGGATGAAGTGGCCGATGCATTGTTCAAAGCGGTTCAACTCATCAACTCTTGCACGGAAGGGGGAATGACTGCCGATTGGATCATCAACCAACTTGCGTTCTCCGTTTCGGTGGGCACCGATTTTTTTCTCGATATCGCCAAAATAAAATCACTTCGCAATTTGTGGCATCAAGTTGTCGCTGCGTATGGGGCAGTAAATCCAGCCCCGCTTCACATCCATGCAATATCAAAACCGTGGGTGAATGAATTGTATCAACCTCATAGCTCCATGATCAAATCTGTTACGGCTGCCATGGCTGCCATTGCCGGTGGCTGCAACAGTTTGACTATTGAGCCCGAAGACGAAGGCGATGCCATGATGGGCCGCGTGGCACGCAATGTTTCCTCCATACTCCGCGAAGAATCACATTTTTCAAAGGTGGCAGACCCAACAGCCGGTTCGTATTTCATGGATTCGCTTGTGCTTCAACTTTCAGAAAAGGCGTGGGCAACATTTCAATCGCAGGTAAAATCATGAAGCCCGACTTCTCAAAAATAAAATTCGATCAGTTCAAGCATGAGGAAAAATCAGGCCAACATTCGACTTGGATTTCGCCAGAGAAAATTGAAGTAAAACCTGATATTACTTTTCAGGATGTAAAAGCCAATACGATAAAAAATTTTTCTGCCGGCATCGCCCCATTTCTTCGCGGGCCTTACGCAACCATGTTTACGGTGAGGCCGTGGACGGTGCGACAATATGCAGGTTTTTCTACTGCCAAAGATTCAAATACATTTTACAGAAAAAATTTAGCCGCAGGCCAGAAGGGATTGTCAGTTGCGTTTGATCTTGCCACGCACCGTGGATACGATTCCGATCATCCGCGTGTGGCAGGCGATGTGGGCAAAGCGGGTGTTGCCATTGATTCTGTATTGGACATGAAAATTTTATTCGATCAGATTCCGCTCGATAAAATGTCGGTGTCTATGACCATGAACGGTGCAGTGATACCCATCATGGCTTTTTACATAGTGGCTGCCGAAGAAAGCGGAGTGAAGCCGCACCAACTTAATGGCACTATTCAAAACGATATTTTGAAAGAGTTCATGGTGCGCAACACCTACATCTATCCGCCCGAGCCCTCCATGCGCATGGTGGCCGATATTTTTTCGTATTGTTCAAAGCACATGCCCAAGTTCAACAGCATAAGCATCAGTGGTTATCACATGCACGAAGCAGGCGCACCTGCGCACATAGAACTCGCCTACACATTGGCCGATGGTCTTGAATACATTCGCGAAGGCGTCAAAGCCGGCATTGCCATTGATGATTTTGCGCCACGCCTTTCTTTCTTCTGGGGCATCGGCATGAATTTTTTTATGGAAGTGGCCAAGATGCGGGCGGGTCGTGTGTTGTGGGCAAAAATAGTTCAGTCATTTGATCCTAAAAATGCTAAGTCGTTGGCGTTGCGCACACACTGCCAAACATCGGGGTGGAGCTTGACGGCCCAAGATCCATACAATAATGTAACACGCACTACGGTGGAAGCGATGGCTGCGGTGCTGGGCGGCACGCAATCGCTGCACACCAATTCTTTGGACGAAGCCATAGCGCTGCCCACCGATTTTTCTGCACGCATTGCGCGCAACACACAGTTGTTCCTTCAAAAAGAAACGTGCATCACGCAAGTAGTTGATCCATTGGGTGGCTCGTATTATGTGGAGTACCTGACCGGGCAATTGGTAAACAAAGCATGGACGCTGATCGAAGAAGTGGAACAACTCGGTGGTATGACACGCGCCATCGAAAGCGGCATTCCTAAAATGCGCATTGAGGAAGCGGCAGCAGCCAAACAAGCAAGGATTGATTCGGGGCGCGATGTGATAGTAGGAGTGAACCGCTATCAAACCAACGAAGTTCCTGATTTTGATATACGCGAAGTTGACAACACGGCTGTGCGCGATGAGCAAATAGAAAAATTACAGAAATTAAAAAGTGAAAGAAATCACCAGGAAGTAAACGCGGCCCTCAGTGCCATCGAGCAAGTGGCACAAACCGGCAACGGGAATTTGTTGGAGCTCGCCATGGTGGCCGCACGCGCCAGGGCAACACTGGGAGAAATTTCATTGGCGATAGAAAATGTTTTTGGAAGATACAAGGCTACGATACGATCCGTTTCTGGTGTATATTCGGGAGAAATGAAAAACAATAAAGACGTGGAAGAAGTGCGCGCGCTATCCGATCGCTTTGCCGAAAAAGATGGGCGCAGGCCGCGCATACTCATTGCAAAAATGGGGCAAGATGGTCACGACCGCGGGGCGAAAGTAATTGCTACCGGTTTTGCCGACTTGGGATTTGATGTGGACATCGGTCCGCTGTTTCAAACACCCGAGGAAGCGGCCAAGCAAGCAACTGAAAATGATGTACACGTGATCGGAGCATCGAGCCTTGCCGCTGGGCACAAAACGTTGATCCCTCAACTTATCAATGCGTTAAAAAAAATGGGCAGGCCCGACATCAGCGTGGTGGCCGGTGGCGTGATACCACAACACGATCATGAGTTTTTGTATCAAAGCGGAGTGGTCGGAATTTTCGGGCCTGGCACTCCGGTTTCCGAATCGGCAAAAAAAATACTCTTGCATTTATTGGGAGAGTGAGGCAGGTGTTT
>JANOQB010000063.1:0-12969 GCA_031422215.1 Cytophagales bacterium
CAACGTCACGTTCACCGTAACATTGGCGGCATCCAATCCCATTGATTTGGCAACACTGTCGCGCACCCATTGTGGTGATTGCACGGGTGCCCACAGTTCGCACTTTCCATCGCTGAAGAGGGCGGTTGCATTGGGCGGCTCCATGGGTGCATGCGATAAATGTTGTGTCACAAATGTTGATTCGAGCACTTTGCTTGCACCCTTTATTGCTTTGTCAATGGAGCCGCTTTCCCTGCGTACATCGCCTTTCTTTTTCACTTTGGCTTTTAAGTCGGCAAGATATTTTTCAGAATCATACGAACCGTTGACGCCAAAGTCCCACTCTACTTGCAATGCCTTGCGCGCACTGATGGCTGCCCACGTACTATCGGCCACCACTACAATCCCACCTTGCGGCACGTGGAAGTCGGCAGGGAAACCAGAGGCGGCCATCTCAAAAATCTTTACCACCCCCGTAACTTTCTTGGCCTCCACATCAGAAAAACTTTTCACTTTTCCCCCAGCCACCGGGCATCGGAGAATGACCGCGTATTTCATTCCTGGCTTCACCACATCAATCCCATATACAGCAGTGCCTTTTACAATATCGGGTGTATCGTACAAGTTCATGTGTGTGCCTATGTATTTCCACTCCGATTTCTTTTTCAGCACAATGGCTTCGTCTTTTGGAACTGTAAGCTTGGAGGCATCTTCCGTCAATTCACCAAAGCCGATTTTCTTTCCACTGCTGTGCGTCACTTCATGGTTTACGGCTTTGCATTCACTCACATCAACGCCCCACTTTGTGGCTGCGGCTTGTTCCAACATCATGCGTGCCGAAGCTCCCGCTTTTCGCATTGGCTCAAAAAACATGCGCACCGAAAAGGAGCCATCGGTATTTTGGTTTCCGTATTTTTTCTCATCGCCTACAGCTTGAATTAGTTTTACCTGTTTCCAGTCGGCTTCCAGTTCATCGGCAATTATCATGGGCAAGCCCGTGCGTATGCCCGTGCCCATTTCCTGGCGATGGGCCACGATCATGACCGTGCCATCGGAGTTGATGGTGAGATATACATTGGGTGAAAACGGTACACCGGGTTTTGATGGTGAACATGCATACTGAAGGCCGAGCACAATGCCGGTGGCGGTGATGCCCGTTGCCTTCAAAAATGTGCGCCTGTCTAATTTGTTGATGATGGCTCTTTCAACAGCTTGTGATGTGTCCATAGGGGTTGTGGTTTCTTGAACATCAAGGTAGGAAAGTTTTGAATGAAATAGAATATAGTTTGTGCAGACCAAACAGGGCAGATAGGCAGACGGCTATTGGGCAGATTAAAAGTCGCCTCTGTCATCGCGGCCTTGAGCCACGACCTCGTTTTTGGAGAACAAGCTGGGATTTTCTTTTCGCCTCACCCGTTTGTTGGTGAGCCCGCGCATTCGCTTTCGCGCAACACCAACAAAGGCTAAGGAGAATTTCAGAAGCTGCTTGATCATTAAAACTCCAAAATAATAAACTCCGTTCTCCGGTTGGATTGCTTGCCGGCATCGGTGTCGTTGGTGGCAATGGGGTTGAGTTCTCCGTACCCTTTCGCCTGCACGCGCTGCGAAATTATTCCGGCATTCACCAAATACTCACGCACGGCTTTGGCGCGGTCGTGCGAGAGCTTCATGTTGGTGGCATCATCGCCCACGTTGTCGGTATGGCCGCCTACTTCAATGGCCATCGTTGGGTTTTGCTTCATCAGGTCAATGGCTTTTTTCAATTCCAATGTGCTTTGCGCGGAAAGTGTGGCTTTGCCTGTTTCAAAGAAAATATTGTTGAGCACTACCTTGGCTCCCTTCTCAATAGGTTTAAGTTGGATGTTGTTTATCACTTCTTCAAACTTGGAAGTCATGGGCACATCAAAGCGTTGCGAGTAAAAAAAGAAACCCTCTTTGTTGGCCGATACACTGTAGCTTTTTCCTGCCGGCAGCACCACCAAATATTTGCCTGTGGCACTGTTGCTTTTGTTCACGGCTATCAACTCGCCTGTGTTCAAATCTTCCACCATTACATAAGCACCCACAGGGTTGCTTTTGGCGTTGGTCACAATTCCGCTTACCACCACTGTGGGCTGGGGGCGCATTTCTTCGGGGATCTCCATTTCATACAAGTCGAGGTTGCCATCGCGATCAGAGGCGAAGTAACCGAGTTCGCCTGAGCCGCCAATGGTAAAATATTTGTCATCGCCTTTTGTATTGAGAGGCTTTCCCAAATTTACGGGCAGGCTCCACTTGCCATTTTCAAAAACGCTTTTGAAAATATCGAAGCCCCCGTAGCCCGGGTGGCCGTAAGACGCAAAGTAGAGCGTCCTCCCATCCTGGCTTATAAAAGGCGACACCTCCTCGAAGGGTGTGTTCACCATGCTGCCCAGGTTGCAGGGTATGCCCCAATCGCCAAACATATTTTTTTCGGTCATGTACAAATCCGAAGAACCATAACCCCCGCTGCGGCTGGACGAGAAAATGATTTTATTGCCATCATACGAAATCGTGGAGTGCACATCCCACCCATCGCTGTTCACTACGTTGCCCATATTCACCGGCCCCGACCACTGCTTGCCTTCGAGGTAGGAGATATACAAATCGCAACTGCCCATACCGTCCTCGCGGCCGCAAGCACCATATACCATCACTTGGCCATCGGCCGAAAAACTGGCGGCCCCATCGTTGTTGGTTGTGTTGATGGGCTCGGGCATAAGTTGTGGCGTGCCCCAAACACCATCAATTTTTTCAATGAAAAATAAATCCTCGTCAAAGTCGGCATCGTCTGCCAGCTCGTTGGATATTCCTCCTTTCCGGTCGGATGTGAAATACAATTTTCTTCCGGTAGGGTCCAGCATGGGCAGGTATTCAGGCTCTTTCGTATTTATGCCCGCTGGTAACTTTACGGGCTGCTTCATTTTGCCTGCGATGTGGTTCAACTCTTTTTGCTGCCGGGCATAGTGCAGTTTGTAGCGGGCACGGTGAACATACCGCTCATTTTCTTCGGGATGGGTGGCACCTTTCAGAAATTTTTCATAACGTTCAATGGCTTTATCAAATTGGCCTAATTCAGAATACGCAAATCCACTTTCGTACCAGGCGGTCTGGGAGTAGGTTGGGTTCAATGACAAGAGTTTGTCGAAGGGAGCCAAAGCTTTTTCGTATTGCGAAGTGAACGTATAACTGGATGCCAGCATGTAAAGTGCGTCTTCGTTTTCGCTTCCGTTGCTCACGAGTTGCTCCAGCAGGGGGATGGCTTCTTTGTATTTATCATCAGCATAAAAACCTTTGGCTTTCTTTAGGTTCACGTCATCGGGGTTAAAGGTGCGTGCACCTTGGGCGATTGCTAGTTGAAAGGAAGAGGCGATCAATAAAATAAAAAGGCATTTCATAAATTAATGAGTTAAGGGTTTTAATTTCCGGTAAGGATAAATGCCCCCCAATAATAAGGAGCCGGGTACGTATTTTTTATTTTGGCCTGGGCCGATTGAAAGGCAGCCGGGGCATCATTGGTTTTGAGCCATACTTGATAAAAGGCAATCATAAATTCTTGTGTGGCCTGGTCGTCCACTTTCCACAAGCTCATAATGATCTTGTCGGCACCTGCAGTGATAAAGGCACGCTGCAAACCAAAAACACCTTCGCCATTCTTTATTTCACCCAAGCCTGTTTCGCATGCCGACATAACGACCAACTGTGTATTGCTCAAGGACAACGTGGAGGCTTCGAACGCAGTAAAAATTCCGTCTTCATTTGTTGAACGTATCACATCTTGATTCTTTCGCTGGCAACCGGCCAATAATAATCCTGAGCGCAGCATGGGGTTATCATTCAGGATGGTGCCACTGAAGCCATAGTGCAGGTCATCGCTTTTCCTTTCCTGTGGTGGACTGCCATAGAAAAATCCGTGGGTAGCAATGTGAAGGATAGATGGGCTGCTTACTTTTTTCAGCATGTCCTCCGTTGCCCCGCTCCCCGTAAAATCTTCGGAAGTGACTTTATGTTGATTGAACAAATCGAGCAAAGCATCACGCTCTTTTTCCGTGCCCGGCAAATCGGCAATGTTATCGAATGTGAATGAGCGGTTCAAATCAACGGGTGCTTGCTTATTGACAGGAGGCCCATAGTTTGGGTGGGTAAACAACACAGCGCGTTGAATTTTTTTAACCACCTTGTTCAACGGTTTGGCAAGGATGGCCGTGCTTGGCACCGGTCTGATATCCATTTCATCAAAAACATATTTTTTGGTGTGCGTATCCATCAGCGTGGAAACATTGATGGAGTGATAAACACCATCGGCAGACAGAAAAACTTTTTTAATGCCCTTGAGTTCATTGGCCACTGGCCTCCAAAACTGATCGAAGCTCCGGCTGTCGTCCAACTGGTGGCGGATGGCGTTGCTATAAAATTTCACGGCCTTCGCCTCCAGCATGGCAGCAGTTGAAATGTTTACCAGGATGGGTTGCGCTAAACCTTTCTTAACGATGAGTGCCGCATAGATGGTGTCGTTGTTTATTTCCCGTGGAATATAAACGAGCTCCACAGCTGCTTCATCGGGCTTCAATTGCTGCTCAATTTGCTTCCAGGTGATCGGGTCTTTTCTCATGAAGCCCGCCACTTCTTCAGAGTAGGAGGAAATTTTCTTTTCGAGGTCGTTCACCTTTTCCTCAACTTTTTTCCAGCCCTCCTGACTGGAGGAAACACGTTGTTCCTGATAGGCTTTTACCAAATCGTTTTTACCCTGGCGCCAGGCCGCATACAAATCCTTCAGTTCTTGGTTGCCGTGCTCTTCAATGAATTCCGTGATCCGCGTAAGCGATTGCAATACAATGCCCTTGTTGGAAAGTTGAAGATCAAACAGATCGGCAGTGAGCGATCGATTGGTACTATAATGCAACGAAGCAAAAGCCTGGAAGTTGGACACCAGTTCGCTGTTCTTTTTTGAGAACGATTCTTTTTCGGTTGCGCTCAGAAATGGAAAGACCAACCGCACATAAGCACCCAGGTTTTCCAATGCTTTTGAGTAGTAGCCATAGCTGGAAGTGAAATCCTTTCTGATTTCCAATTTTTTTGCGATGGCAAACAAGATCATGGAATTGTAAACATGCTTTTCGCCAAACTGCGACTGTACTGTGTTCAGGCATTTTTCATAAAGCTTATCAGCCTCGGCTCTTTTTCCTTGCATCTCTTTGATCTGTGCTTGAGTGATGTAAACATCGAGCAGCTCCGGCACAAAACCCTTTTCGTTCATGTGGCTATATGCCCCTATACTTTCCTCCAAATAATTTTCTGCCGCGCGGTAGTCGCTCTCGGTTTTGATAAAATGGACTGTGCCCAATTGTTGAAAAATTTTGGCATAGGTCCTACCGTCCTGCGCTGACCATTTGGCGGGGTCATGGTTTCTGATATGGGCCTCTGCTTCAAGAAGTTTTTTTAGGGCTTGCTCATATTTTCTGTTGAGGAGAAGGTATTCGGCATACGCGGAAAGGCCATAGGCGTAATCGCTGGTGAGCGGCACTATTTTTTTTGAGGCTGTTACCAATTCTTCAAATGTGGCAATGGCTTCTTTCTCCTTTCCAAGTTCGCGATAGTACATGGAAACCCTTTTCAAAAAATTGATATGCATGATTTCATATCCATCATTTGATGCACTCGTGTTTGCAAAAATTTTTTCGCCCTGCTTAATAAATTTCTCACAGAGGTGTGGCTGGCCCAGATTGATGTACACATCCATAATGGGTATTATGCCCGACATGATCAGGCTTAGGTTGTCAACCTTATGCTTTTCAATCAGCGACAGCAGCGTAAGATAATTTTGCTCCGACTCTTTTAGGCGGCCGCTCATGCGGTTGTAATTGCCAAGGCCAGAAAGTGCGAAAAGGTAGCGCTCCGATTGTTCGCCCGAGGATTTTTTGGCCTCGGCCATTTCCATCAACATCAACTCTTTTCCTTTCGCCCACGCGCCCGTGAGGGTGCGCGCGCGGGTAAGGTTGGTGCGGGCAAGCTCCATTTCTTCTTTCTGTTCGGGAGGGTATTTTTCGTAGTGGGCCAGTGCCTGCTCCAGTGGTTTCACCGCTTGGGCATAGCGGGCGGTTTCCAGATAAACCTCGCCTAACTTGATAAGGGCATAACCGTGATTTTCATCAAAGGCCTGAACATGTTTTGATTCCTGTTCAAAGTATTCATTCAACGTGGCCTCGGCTTTTTCCCATTGCAACAAGCGGACATAAGAATAAGAAAGATTGAACAATGCCTCGAGCAAATCTTTGTCGGCTGGCTGCCGGATGGTTTTGTAAATGGCCACCAGTTCCATTTGACGTGCAAGCACGCTGCCACGGTTGCCCACCGCGCTCTGCAACAGCGAAAGCCAAAAAATAATGTCGGCATATTCTTCCGACTCCCTTCCAATCAACGCCTCCACATGAGGCAATGCCTCTTCAAAAAACCCGATGGCTGTTTTATCATCGTTGGCCTCTTGTGCCTCCAATGCCGGATTGTAGTAATCGACTTCCCAATTAAAATTGGCTGGTTGCCCAGTGCGCAGAAAAACCTTGGTGTCGCCAACAGGCTCATTGTTTTTGTAAACTTCCTGGATTTTCACAGCCCCGTTTTCCCAATACCAGGTTTGTAGCCCTTCGAAAACATCGGGATGCTCGCTGATAAGTTCACCTTCCCACTGCTTCACGCCATTGCGGTAATAATCGGTGGTTTTGCCAAAGGGTTTTCCGTTTTGGTAAGCGATGAGCCTGTAGTAAACTGCTTTCTCCGGGGCGGTTACCGGTTCAAATTTGTGGTCGAAGAAAATGATCCAATCGCCCTGGGGCTTGCCCCAGGCATCAAGCTTGTTGGGGCGGGTTGGCAATTGCTGCGAAAGGGAAATGGTGGAGATAATTGTGAAGCCGGATAGGAAAAAAATAAAAAGGCAATTGACAAAGAACACAGCAGCTTGATGGATATTTTTTTTGTGCATCTCATTCAATTTTTCAATGCTGTCTGCAATCATTTGCCAATTGCCTCGTCATCTCACTTATTTACTGCATACTTGGTCACCTTGCCGTCATCGCGCACTAAAATGTAGTTGCCATCGGCAGTCATTTGTGGGTCATCGTTATCTTTCATTTTGCCTTTCACCATGCCTTTTCCCAAGTCAAAGCCGATAAAATCTTTTTCGCCCACCCACACAAAAGTATTTTTGCCATAGGCAAATACGTGCGATGCGCTGCCGGGCGTCTTCCAGTAAATTTCGCCTGTTTGAGTGGCATAACTTAATTTGCCGGTGGCCACATTGGCAGCAGCAATACCGTTGTCGCACGAGATGAAAAGCGTTTCAAAATTGTCGGAAACCAACACTTCGAACATATCGCCAATTTTTGCTGCCGCCAAAGAGGTTTTATAAAACGCATCGCCTGTCTTAGGTTCTAAGCAAAAAAGATTTTCGCCACTGGCCACCACAATTTTATTATTGAGCGGGTATATGGTTGAGATGCGCTCCTTGAATTTGTCGCCCAGTTTATCGGCCAGCTTAGCGGTGCTCCAAAGTTGGTTGCCCGTGGCGGGATCATAGGCCCTTACTTCAAAATTTCCATCGAAGCGGTTTTCGCTTTTGGTTACCGAACCACCGTTGGAATTGGGTATATAAATTTGTGTATTGAGCATGCCACCAAACTGGGCTACCAGTACACCGCCCACCACCATGAGATTGGGGACACGGTCGTTAGACCTAAACTTTTCCGATTTCCAAATCACCTTCCCGGTTTGTGCTTCAACTTTTTTTATGGCATTGTCATTTTTTAAATCCACATAATACACTGCATTTCCGGAAACCAAAGGCCAGCCGGCAATACCAAATTCCTGTTTGGCCTTCATGCCAACCGAGGCATCGCAATTATCGAATGGAACCTCCCATAATTGATTGCCGGTTTTCAAATCAAATACGGTGATAGCCTTGGACATGATGAATATCTTATCGCCCTGCACATCCATTTTCACATAAGGTCTGTCTCTCAAAAGTGTACGCACAGCACTGCCTTCAAATTTTTTGGTCCAACTTTGCTCGCCATTGGCGGTGAGTTCAAAATTGATAGCAAATCCAATTTTTTTCATGGTGCCCACCAATTTTACTGTTGTTTTATCAATCGCCTTCTGAATGGTCGCTTTCCCAGAGGAAAATTTTTCATAGTCACCATCTGAAGCAGAAGTGAAACGGCTATCGTCTTTCAGCACCTCGCCCGACACAATGCTCATATAGATTATCTCGGTATTCACAATATTCTCGTCCATTACAAATACCTGTGCATACTCCGAATTCTCAATGCTGTTGATCATTACATTTTTAGACAGTTCAGCCTTTGGGTATGCTTTGGATTCCCACTTAACTTTTCCTGTGCGCACATCAAGGCCGGTAAATTTTTTTGTGACATTGTTAAAAACTATGGTTGATTGATTTGCCGTCAGGTAGCCAATGCTGTTGGCGAAGTGAAAATTATCGTCTGCGTCAGTGCCTGCATAGCTATCGCCACGCCACAGCTCTTTGCCTGAAGCCAGATCCACCACAATTTTTTCACCGTTTTTCTTTTTCTCATCCTCATTGAAAAAAAGCACGATGTTTTCCTTTTCATTGTAGGTTGCTCGCGACAATGATTTCACCTTCAAATCATTTTTGAAATTGATCTTCCAGATGGATTGGCCAGTGGCACCGTCCAGCACTTCGACCTGCTCATCGTTGCGGCCCAGCACGTACTTGGCGCTGGCATCATAGAACCAGCGCGATGGCGAAAAACTGAATTTTGATTTCCAGGCGGTGGGAAATTCCTGTGCCACCGAAAGGATGGCCATGCCCAGGGCAATGGCAGAGAAGATTATTTTTTTCATACGGATATTGGTTTGTTGTGTAAAAATTAATAGGCGAAAGGTAGAGCCAGTGCCTGTAACAGAAAATGTGAAAAAAGTAGTAATTGATGGGCCAGGTTTGGCCGGAAGAGTTGATAGAATAAGGAAAGCCGAGGGCTAAAGTGGAACTGAATAGCTAAAAGTAGCCCCGCGGCCAGGCTGGGTGTCAATGTTAAGCTGCCCCCCAATCTCATTGATCCGTTGGCGAATATTGCGCATGCCGTTTCCGGCAGATGGTTTTGTCAAATCGAACCCCTTTCCGTCATCGGATATAATGAAGTGAAAGCCTTTGGCATCGGGCGTTCCCCGTACCATTATTTTTTTTGCGCCACTGTGCTTGACCGCGTTATGAACAATTTCTTTCGTTACCAACAACAGGTTGCGAAGCTGTGAGTGTGTTATTGCGCGGTCATCCACCACATCAAAAACAATTTCATATTCCATTCCCGAGTAGGCAAGAAGCTGGTGAAGTTGCTCACGGAGGTACGAGAGTAAATCCCTGGATCTCATATTGTCCGGGTTCAACGACCAAACGATTTCGCCCATGTTGGCCACTAAATGGCGCGAGGCAATAGTGATTTCATCCAACTCCTTGAAAGCTGGGCTTCCATCGGGCATGGCCCGTTTGGCTGTTTCGCTCATCATGGTTATTTGTGTGATGCGCGGGCCAATATCGTCATGCAACTCCCGGCTTATACGGTTGCGCTCTTCGTTTTGGGTCTGCACTATTTTGGTGTTAATGGACCTTTGTTGTTGCACATTGGCTAGAAGGGCTTCTTCTTTTTCCTTCCTGTAATTGTAAAACTGTTTGGTTATACCGGCCGTCATCAGCACCAACTCCAACACATACCCCAAACTCATGATGGTGCTTGTTTGAAACGGAATATTGATTGCACCGGCCCCACGCATCACCACGGTGACTGAGCAAACGATAGTAACAATTACCGCCATCAGATAATAGAGCACGATGCGCTGCCTGCGCGAAAGCCAGCTTAGGTAAAGCACCAGAAAAAAGCAGAGTAAAATATTGGTGCTAAAGTAAACAGATAAATAAACGGCCATTGTTTTTTCGGAGATCGCAACAAAGGGAAGGAACGGTGTTGAACTCCAAACGATCAAAAAGAACAAGGTCCATATCAGGGCTTTGCGATAGTGGCTGGTGGCGTCATAGGGTTTGCAAAACTGCAGGCAGTTGGCCAGAAAAAAGCAGGCGGAGACAGCACTGATGCCGGGGCCCAAGCGGGTGGCCAGCTCGGGCAGCTGTGGCCACAGGTATTGAAAGGCAAAGCCTTCGGTAGTCCACAGCCAGGCGCAGGCGGTGAAAATGTAGCCACTATAATATACGAAGAGCAGGTCGCGGGTATTGATCAAAAAGAAAAGGCCAAAGAAAAAAGTGATCAGGAAGATGCCGGTTAGGGTGCCCAGAAATAAATAGTCTGCCTCTACCTTTGCCAGAAAGGCATCGCGCCCCAGCAGAGACATGGGCAATTGCAGTGTATTGCCTTTATGCTTAACGAAAAGAAAAACCCGCATGGCCTTTTGGGGCTGCAAGACGAGTGGAAAAGCAAATTGCGCATACTGGATGGCCCGATCGCGAAACGGAAAGTTATCGCCCAACCGCAATACAGAAAGTAACGAGTCATCGGCCAGTACATAAACATCCACTTCATTCAACCGTGGGTTCTCAAGATTGAGATAAACTTCGCTGGCCCAAGTTGTGACATTGATAAGAGTGAATGTTACCCAATAATTCTCTTTGGCAATGCCAAGGTTTAGATCGGGTTTTTCATTGACGATAAAGTGCTTTTGATCAATGTGTGCTTTTGCCTGGGCCAACGTTAAAATAGAATCGGATGAAGCCAGGTAACTGACAGTTCTATGTCCTATTTTTCTTTCGGCTTCTCCGTTATAGAACAGTGTGTCTTGCGCAGTTCCGGTTAAGGCAGCGGCCATGAAGAGCCAAATGGGGAAGCTAAATTTTACACGTTGAAAAGCCATGCAGTGGTTTGGTGCTGCTATGCAATTGCTAAGCATCTACGCTAAAGTTATATAAACCCTGTCTTCTTCAATGCGTCCACTCGGCTGTTTACATGAAGTTTTTCATAGATGTTGCGGATGTGGGTGCGCACCGTGTCGATGCTGAGGAACAACTGGTCGGCAATTTCTTTGTAGCGAAAACCCAGCCTCAATTGCTCTAAAATTTCTTGTTCCCTCCGGCTCAGGTCTTGAAAATATTTGTTGGCTTTGCCCTTGGCCGCAAAAGCCTCTATCACCTTGCGGGCAATCTGGCTGCTGATGGGGCTGCCTCCTTCATATACCTCTCTTATCGCTTCCACCACTTTTTCGGGTGGTGTGCTTTTCAATAGATAGCTGGTGGCACCTGCTTCCAACGCCTGAAAGATGGTGTCGGTATTGTCATATACGGTAAGCACCATCATCTGCATTTTGGGATGGATCATTTTTAAACGTTGGATGCAGTCGATGCCGCTCATGCCGGGGAGGTTTACATCAAACAAGCCAATCTCCACAGGATTCGCTGTCAGTTCATATAAGGCTGTTTCAGCGTCACCAAACACGCGCAGGTCTGCCACTTGCATGCGCTGCTGTATTTGCCCAGCGAGATAGTGCCGTACTTTTTCGTCATCCTCTACAATCGCGATAGAATCCACTTTCATCTGTCAAAGATGAGGGAATGGAGGGTGAAATAAAATGTGATTTTAGTGGTAGGTCAGTATAGTTTGAAATGATAATTTTTATGGGGCTGGACTGTCCACAGACCAAGAAAAATTTGAACCGCACCCGCCTGCCAGGCGGGCAGGCACATTAAGCACATAGGGATTTCACATAGAGGTTTTTCGAACAGTCAAGTTGTAAACCAATTATCCGCAACCCTTTTATAACGCAATGCCTGTGATAAATGTACGCCCCAAAACAAGAATCACTTGCTACTGAAAAAACGGCACTCCCGGAGTAGCATACTTCCTCATCCCCTCTTCATTGATCTCCACGCCCACGCCCGGCTTCTCCGATAGTTTGATGAAACTGTTTTCCACCATCGGGCCATCGAAGGTTACAATCTCTTTGAACATCGGGTCGGTATGGAAATAAATTTGCCATTCTAATATTAAAAAATTGGGTACCGATGCACACACATGGCATGAAGCCATCGCACCGAGATAAGAAGCAACCATGTGGGGCGCGAACGGAACGTAATATAAGTTAGCGAGGTTGGCAATGCGCTGGCCTTCGCCAAGCCCGCCTGCTTTTTGCAAGTCGGGCATAACAATATCCACTGCACCAATTTCCAACATGCGCCTGAAGCCGTGGGCGAGATAATGATTTTCTCCCGCACAGATCGGTGTGCTGGTGGAGTCGGTGATGAGCTTATAGGCTTCCACATTTTCTGCGGGGATTGGTTCCTCCAACCACATCAAATTCAAATGCTCCAACCGTTTGGCAATGGCTTGTGCAGTAGGCGCATCATACCGACCATGCATGTCGAGGCAAATATCAACGTTGGGGCCAACGGCTTCGCGCGCTGCCGTCACTTGATCTACCATGCGCTGAAGTTCTCCGGGACTGGCTGTCCAATTGTACAGATCATACTTGGCGGGATCATCGCGCTGGTCGAGATCGAACTTGATGGCGTTGAAGCCCATCTTCTTGGCGTTCAAAGCTGAGTCCGCAAAATCTTTTGGGGTTGGCAGTTTGCTTTGATAAAGAGCGGTATCGCAATACACTCGGATTTTATCGCGGAACTTTCCACCCAGCAATTGATATACGGGCAGGCCCAAGGCTTTACCAGCGAGATCCCACAAGGCAGATTCGACAGCAGACAGCACGGCTATGAACATGCCTGATTGTGCACCTTCAAAAAATCCCGACCTTCTGATGTCCTCAAACAAGCGATGAACATTGAGCGGACTTTTTCCTTTTATGCGTTCGCCAAACATTTTTACCAAATGATAGGTGCCAGGCGTTGCATCCACACCTTCGCCACAGCCCCAGATATTTTGGTTGGTATAAATTTTTACGAACAGGCTATGCCCATTGCGGATGTAGCCACATTTTATCTCC
>JANOQB010000064.1:0-5214 GCA_031422215.1 Cytophagales bacterium
TCAATCATTCCGCTTTGGCTATTCCGACATGATGGCAAGTTCAGTTATCCCAAATTCAAATTTTGACAGGAGAAATTTGTCAATGGCCACCAATGGAAAATATGGCAAACTTACCTTAAGTGCGAAGGTGCTATATTCAAATGAAAAGGTTAAAAACAGAACTGCTTTATCCGATTCACCTTCTAATCCGGTTCAATCAATTTATAGGCTTTCACCGGATACGGATGTTGAAACATTAAAGGGTGATCCCAATAAACTTGGTGCTGTGCCTGTTGGTGTAGTGCCAGTGGACGGAAAGTCTGCGGGAGAAGAATTACAGTTGTCTCCAAATCTGTGGGGACAAAACCCCTATTGGGTTGCCTATCAGGAACAAAACAATGATGTTCGCGATCGTATAATTACCTCGGGACAACTGCGCTATGACATTACTCCATGGTTATTTGCGCAAGGCCGTTTTGGCATGGACTGGTACACCCGGAAAGATCATAGCTTAACGGCACAAGGAACTGGTTATAACCGTGGAGGAGCAATTACAGAAGGTGAAGACCGCGTGCGTGAAACGAATGCTGAATGGACTGTGGGTGTAAACAAGGCTCTTGGAAAATTTAACGTGAATGGATTTGTGGGAGGCAATGCCATGCATCGCTCCTCGGAGCGCATTTCTGCAAACGGTTCGAATTTTAATGTTCCGTTTTTCGCGTCAGTGATAAATACAAGCAATCAAAGTTTTGGATACGGTTTTTCGGAATCTGGCATTAACTCACTATTTGGATCTGCTGAGGTTGCCTACAATAACTATCTGTTTGTAACCGCTACTGCGCGCAATGACTGGTTCTCCGTTTTGAGCCCAAAAAATAACAGTATTCTTTATCCATCGGTTGGTACCAGCTTTGTGTTTACCGATGCTTTTACCAACCTGCCTTCCGTATTGAGTTTTGGCAAAGTCAGGGCATCCTGGGCGCAGGTTGGCCTTACCGGGTCTCTTAATCCTTACGATGTTAACCTAACTTACGGACTGCTTGGTCAAGGACATTTGGGCATCCCAATGGCATCTTTTTCTGGAGGGCAAACCAATAATGCAACCATTCCCAATGCCAACCTTTTGCCAGCTACTTCTACCGAGTTGGAAGTTGGAATGGATTTGCGCTTCTATGGCGGCAGGCTTGGATTTGATGTTACCTACTATAGCCAAAAGACAACGGATGATATTTTGAGAGCAACAATCTCAAGAGGTTCTGGTTTCGGATCGACTTATGTGAATGTAGGCGAGTTAACGAATAAGGGTTTTGAAATATTAATCACGGGCACACCTGTTAAAGGCGCTATTACATGGGATCTGTCTTTAAACCTAGCGAAAAATGTAAACAAAGTGGTTGCCCTTAACCCTGGTATCAAAGAATTAATTGCCGATGAGCCCAGAACAAGAACGGTGTTCATCAAACAAATTGTAGGACAACCTTTTGGTATGATTACTGGCTGGGTTCAAAAGAGGTCGCCATCCGGTGAGCCTATTTTTGATGCCAACAATGGAGCCCCTGTTCGATCAACGGCCTATCAACCCATTGGGAATGGTGTAGCTAAATTGACGGGTGGGTTAAACAATTCCATAACTTACAAGAACATCAACCTCTCTTTCCTTGTTGACTTTAAATGGGGTGGAGACATTTATTCAGGTTCAAATGTTCGTTTGACCCAGTGGGGGCTGCATAAACAAACATTGGCTGGCCGCCCGGGTTATGACCCTATAACCGTTACGGGAGTAACAGAATCTGGTTCAGTAGGCTCTGAAGTATATACCCCGTTTACCAAAACGCTTACCGAAGAGGAGGCACGTAATTACTGGAGCCAAATGGGCAACAGGGTTCAGGATTATTTTGTCTATGACGCATCGTTTATTAAAATCAGGCAGTTGACATTGGGTTATACTTTACCGACAGCTATGCTTAGCAAGACGCCATTGAAGAATGTGACGGTATCTTTTGTTGGCCGTAACCTGGCATTGCTCTTTAAGAACATCGATAATGTCGATCCGGAGTCAGCTTACCAAAACGGTAACTCGCAAGGGTTGGATTATTTTGGCATGCCAACTACGCGTACTTTCGGGTTCAACGTTAAAGGGGTATTTTAACATTTAAATCAAAAGACAATGAAATTGATAAATAAACTATTTCTGAGTGTATTGCTTGTGGCTGTTTTAGCAGTCGCTTGCGATACGGACAAGCTGCACGAGTTGAACATCAACCCCAATGCGGTTTCAAAAATTGATTTGAATTACGTCCTTACGGCTGCCCAATTGGGTTCAGCTGCTGGAGGCTCAGCTGGTGATAATCGTTATATAGATTGGCGTACCAACATTGGAATGTGCGCCTATGCAATACAACAACTTGGCCACATTGCCGGAGGCATTGCTCCCGGTGACAAGTACACCGATAACCCGGAATCCAACAATGCGCCTTTTGAATTTTTAATGGGTGATGTCGGAAAGAATACAGCTTTGATTATCAAGCAAACGGGACCAGGCGGATATGCTGAAGGAAAAAATAATAACCTCAGGCAAGCAACCAGGATACTGAGGGTTTTTAACTTTCACCGTTTAACAGATTATTATGGAAATGTCCCCTATTCTGAAGCTAACAAAGGCCTTGAGGGTATTTTTTATCCTGTTTACGACAATCAGGAATCTATCTATAAAGATTTGCTTAAGGAACTCGATGAAGCTTCAGCAGCTTTGAGTGCATCAGATCCTGCTTTTGATCAGTCAGGCTTTAGTAGAGCAGATCTTATCTATAAAGGAGACGTTGCCAAATGGAAAAAATGGGGCTATTCATTGATGCTCCGCTTAGCGATGCGGGTATCTTATGTGGACGCTGCGTTGGCCAATACGTATGTTACCAAAGCCATTGCCGGTGGGGTATTTACCAGCAACAGCGACAACGTTTGGGTCCCAATGGCCGTTGGGCCGAGTCAATGGACAAACCAAAACGGAATTTCCCGTGCATTTTATCCTGGTGATGGTGGACAGCCTTCCTATCTGAGCAAAGTGCTGATCGATTGGTTGAAGGGCACCAATGCTGGTGTAACAACCGATGATGATCCACGCTTGATGATTATGAGTGGGGGCATTGGTAAATGGTTGACATCAGGCTTTACCCCAGAACCGGGAGGAACTGATCCATTGAACCAAAAAGGCTTGCCCAACGGTAATGATCAATCCCAGATTGATGCATTGGAAGGAAAGGCAGTCGTTCAGGAAACTACCTTCTCACGGATCAATCCCAAGTTGCTTGATTTGAATGATCCATATATGCTTATGAATTACGGAGAAGTGAAATTACTTTTAGCGGAAGCTGCAAATAGGGGTATCGGTGGGGCAACCGGTGCTCAGGCACATTATGATGAAGGTGTAAAAGCATCGATGCAGATGTACACTCCATTTGATGCTTCGTTTGCCGTTTCAGACGCTGCTGTCACTACCTACCTAACCACCTATCCTTATGTTGCAGGAGCTACCGGGCTTAGGAAGATTGGAGAGCAGGTATGGGCAAATAAATTTATGAACTGGTGGGAGGCATGGTCTGATTGGAGAAGAACAGGCTTCCCTCTGCTAACACCAACCAATTATGTTGGTAACCTCACCGGTGGTAAGATACCGACCAAACTCACGTTGCCTTCGGCCGAAGTTGCGGGAAACCCCAACTATGCAACAGGTGCTACACAACCTGACTTGTTAACAGGCAAAGTTTGGTGGGATGTTAAAGACTAAATTAGTACATGCTTCATAAAGAAGCTGTTAAAAGACCCTTGAAAATCTCAAGGGTCTTTTTTTTCATGTTATGTTGAATTTGAAATAGATTAGGGAAAGGGAAGGTACTTTGCTACTTGGTCTTTATTGCCTTCTTACTTTGAAAGAGGAGTATCGGAGCATTGTTGCGGGCAACGATTATCCTGATAGCCTTACCTGAAGTAATTATTGAAGCATCTCTAACTTCACCCTCTACATATAATCCTGCACGGTGCTGTGGTTGATAGGCGAATGTTCTATTTGATGCCCCTCTTAGAAATACTCCCCGGCTGGCATCTTGGCGGCCTACCTGTGGCTTGAGCGAGTAGAAGTTTCCGCCCAACCAGATATCAGTATTTCCATCCCCGTCAAGATCATCAGCAATAATGCCGAACACGGGTGACACCTGGGCTTCCACTGGGAGTGCTTCCAATGAATAAGTAGTTCCATTATTCCATAAGATGGCACTCTGCAAATAATTGACTTCATAGGAAATTGATTTCGCACGTACTTCCGATTTGAATAATGAATCATAGGTTTTCATTGAATAATCCTCATATCTTAAAATGCTCTTACGCAATCCAGGCAATTGCGATGTGAGTTCTTGCTTAGGAGCGAAGGGGTATGCCTGGTCATCCTGTGGTGCATACCAGTTAATGATGAACTCACTTTTCCCGTTCTCATCAAAATCATTGACAAACATGGTAATGGGTTTAGCTGGACTTGCTTCGAACTTGGAATTGAGGCCCCAGTTACCTAAAACAAAATCGATATCGCCATCCTTATCTAAATCTGATGATTCAATCCGTTTCCACCAGCCTTTGCTATTGGGAATAACAACGGGGCTACCGAAAGTACCCTTGACATTTGTAAAAATTGTGATGGCCATCCAATCCCCAACTAAAACAAGGTCTTGGTCGCTATCCGAATCAACATCCGCCCATGTTGCGTCTGTTACCATACCGATATTTCCAATAGATGCAGGGGTGACATCCTTCCAATTTCCGTTATCATTTTTCAGCAAATAGCTTTGAGGTGGCAATCCATAGTTCCCAGGAATAGTCCTTGCCCCCAGAAACACATCAAGATCTCCGTCCTTATCAATATCCGATGTTTCGATTGTGGCAAAATTGCCTATGACTTGCGGAATATGATGAGGATCACCTACGAAATTTCCGCTGCCATCATTCTCATAAAAGCGAACAATGTAATTGAGGTTATCCACCTGACTTTCGTTACCGCCAGATCCAATTAACAAGTCAAGATCACCATCTCCATCCTGATCTAAAAATGCGCCACACGTGCTTTCAAATCCGGCATCTTTGGTAAATGAATTGTTTGCTTTAAAATTCAATTCACCATTCGTTTCCTGAAGGAACAGCTTATCCGGATCGCCTGCAGCACCCAGTAAAAGAAAATCCTCAAGGTTGTCA
>JANOQB010000065.1:0-7663 GCA_031422215.1 Cytophagales bacterium
GCCGACCGAGAACCCGATTTTGAAAAAATGGAAAGCCACTTGCAAGCAGAAGATTTGTTGAAGATGATTGCATCACTTCCCTCTGGCTACCGGATTGTTTTCAACTTATATGCCATCGATGGCTACTCGCACAAAGAAATAGCCGAGCAGTTGGGCATCAGCGAAAACACTTCAAAGTCGCAATTGAGCCGGGCACGGACGGCACTGCAAAAAAATCTTATAGAAATGGAAAAGAGTTCAATTCAAAAAACCTACTGATATGAGCAACCGCATCGACCAATTATTCAAAGGCTTGCTGGGTGAATATAAAATTCAACCTTCGGCAGAGGCATGGACAAAAGTGCAAGCCGGTCTGTCAAAAAAAAATAAAATAATTTTTGCCTGGCGATTGGCGGCTGCATTCCTTTTGTTCGGATCGCTGCTTGGCACCTGGTTTTACGTTCAGCGTGTGCCAGCCCAACTGAGCGAAACTATCATTGTTCCAGAAGTAAATAAAGAAATTGAAGTGGCCATAAAACCTACCATGGAAAAGAGTTTACCATCACAAGCAACGGCTAAAAGGAAAAGCAAAAGCAAAAAAGAAAAGAGGGTAGCCATAGTTGAAACAATTCCCATTGCCAAAAACACTTTTGAAGAGAATGAAGTGGAGCAAGCAAAGGTTTATAATATTGCCACAATAGCGGAGCCAACACTGATGGCTAAATCGGAAAAGCCTTTAGTGATTGAATTTACGTTGGAAACAATTTCAACAGAACCAATACAAGAAGTTGAAGCCGCTACTAAAGAAGAAAATTCTGGATTGAAAAAAATCCTTGACGTGGCCCGGGATGTAAAAAATGGCGACACGGATCTGGGAATCCGCGATGCCAAAAACCAATTATTTGCCTTCGACTTTAAAAAAGATAAACTCAAAAGAAATTGAATATGAAAACAAGAATCGTATTTACCTGGATGGCATTGACTCTTTCAGGCACCATCATTCAAGCCCAAACAAAAGCAGCCGATACCGTAGTGATCAACGTAGGCGAAGCCAGCAAGATCACCGTTACCATTCACGATAAAAAAGATTTGGAGACTTTAAAGAAGTATGATTTTCAGGTGTTGATGAATGACCTGATCAGGAAGCTCGAACAAAAAGATACGGTTGCTTCACCAAAGCCTGCATCTGACTATTTGAAAAAAGATGAACCTTCCATCGAAAAAGAGGTTGAAGAAAATGTTGAACGTTCCGAATGGTCAAAAGAAAGAGAAAGAGAAAGGGATAGAGAACGGGGTAGAGATAGAGATAGAAATAGCAACCGCAGGCGCACCTATAATTCTGTAAACTTCGACATTGGAACCAACAACTATGTTTCCGATGGAAAATTTCCCGATCAGGACAACAGTTTATATACCGTGAAACCGTGGGGCTCTTGGTATGTGGGCATCAACTCAGTGCAACGCACAAGGCTCACAAACAGATTGTTTTTAGAGTGGGGCATGGGAGTAAGTTGGTATAATTTCAAATTTGAAAACCAGCAAACCCTGATGTCGAAAGATGCCAGCACCGTGCTATTTGATTTGGACACGCGCCCACTGGATTTCAAAAAAAGCAAACTGACCGCCACATATATCAATGCCTCGCTGGTGCCCATGATCGACTTTGGCAGTAACCGCAGAAAGCCCAGCTTCTTTGACAGTAGCAACTCCGATTCTTTCAGGATTGGTGCAGGCCCTTATGTTTGCTATCGCATCGATAGCTATGCCAAACAAGTATTTGATGATAATGGTGATGAGCGCAAGCCCAGAAACCACGACAACTTTTATTTGAACAACCTCCGCTATGGCTGGCGTGTGCAAATGGGCTTCGATGATGTTGACCTGTTCTTTAACTACGACATAAACGAACTCTTTAGCGAAAACAAAGGCCCCAAGTTGAATGCCTTTAGTTTTGGGGTAACATTTTAAGAAGTAAGAAGTCGGAAGTCAGAAAATGTAGAAGTCAGAAGTCAGAATTTTAGAAGTTGGGGGAATTCTGAATTCCATATTCTGACTTCTTCTGACTTCTACTACTCTAACATTTAAGGTTGGGAATTCTGACTTTTATATTCCATTCTAATGATCACCCCTGGCCGGTAGGGACACCAAGGCACACGAAGTACGTAACATCAGTTAGTTAATAACTCAATGAGTATGTCTTCAACGTTTCGTGCGATTTGCGTAAGGCTGCTACTTGATTATGTAAGATTTGGCTCAACTCGCCCGATACTTTATCATGGTTAAGAGCATCGGTATAGGCTTTCTGCACACAGTACTCCGAAAATCCGCAGGCTCTGCGCATGGTATCCTGGTCGTGGGCATTGAAAAATACTTTTACATCCAACCAAAACTGATTGAGTTTGCCCTCGGTGGAAGTGCCCTCTACATCGGGCAAGCGATCGCGTTTAAATATTTCCATAGACAAGATGGATTGAATTTTTTTGCTTTCTTCAATCGCACCCAGAAATATTACTTTCAGGTCATGCTCGCCTATTTTCCTGATCGCCCTTCGGTAGATTTCGATCCTATCGTTGTTGAGCTTCAATAGATCATTCAATACCCCGGTCAATTCTTCGTTGTTGTCCATTATGTATTTAACTTTTAAGCCAGACCACTCCCAAACATAGAAGAAGGAATAAAAATCAGTCCAGCCGTGAAAAGGTATGGCAGGGAGCTAATCAGGGGGTGAGGAACAAATAGCTTGCGCAACATTCTCCACAGTTGGTCGGGTAGTGTGGATTTTTAGAGGCGAGAGGGATGGAATAGAAGTCAGAATTTTAGAAGTTGAGGAAATTCTGAATTCTATCTTCTGAATTCTATACTCTTACATTTAAGGTTGGGAATTCTGACTTCTATCTTCTGACTTCTGTATTCTATTCTAATGATCACCAAAAAACCGTATAGAGCGCAATCAGTATCCCCACAATGATCAGCGAGCCCACCACAAACCCAGCCGGCACGCGAAAAAGTTTTACGTCCACTTCCATCGTTTGTTTTTGATCAGAAGGTTTTATCAAACTCATGATCACCATAATTAATATGATGAGCACAAACGTGATCGTCATCCTATCAAGAAAGGGATAATCGGGGAACCAACCGCCCGACCACACAGGAAGAAATTTAAGCACGGCCGAAATGGGAATGGTGAGCAGTGCGCCCGCCATGGCTGCGGCTGATGTTGTCCTTTTCCAAAAAAAGCCCATGAGAAAAATGGCAAGCACACCGGGCGAAATAAACCCCACATACTCCTGAATGAATTGATAGGCTTGGTCCAACGTTTTCAAAGCAGGCGCAACAAAGCCCGCAATGGTTAATGAAATGATAACGGCCCAGCGACCGGTGTTCACCAATTTTTTTTCGGTGGCAGTTTTATCAAAATACTTCCGGTAAATGTCCAACGAAAAAATAGTGGAGATGCTGTTGGCTTTCCCCGCAAGGGATGCCACCACTGCAGCTGTGAGCGCAGCAAATGCAACGCCCTTCAATCCGGCCGGCAACAGGTTCATCAGGGTAGGGTATGCATGGTCGGGTTTTAATATCCCGTTGCTGTCCACCATTTCGGCTTGAAACATTCCCTGTTGATACAGCACATACATGGCAATGCCCGGCAACACGGCAATTAGTGGGATCAACAGTTTAAGAAATGCAGCAAAGAGCAACCCTTGTCGAGCCGTTTTTAAATCGGCACCCAAAGCACGCTGTGTAATGTATTGGTTGCACGCAAAATAATTGAGGTTGTTTATCCACATGCCACCGATCAGCACCGAGAGACCCGGCAAATCTTTATAATAATTGTGGTCTTTGCCAAGGATCATGTGGAAATGACTTTCGGCATTTTCTTTTAGCAGCGCAAGTCCCTTCCATGCGTTGCTGCCAAAGCCAAATTTTTCGGAGAGCAATGTGAGCGCGAGGTAGGAGGTGATCAATCCGCCTATGAGCAACACGGCTACCTGAATCACATCGGTATAACCGATCACTTTCATTCCGCCCAGGGTAACCACAATGGCAAACACGCACAGCCCAACAATGCACCATTCAAATGGAAGATTGGAAATTGACGTGATGGCGATGGCTCCTAAATAAATTATAGAAGTGAGGTTTACAAACACATACACCAGCAACCAAAAAACCGCCATCACTGTGCTCACCTGATCATTGTAGCGGGTGGCCAAAAATTGCGGCATCGTATAAATTTTATTCTTCAGGTAGAGCGGAATAAAAAATATGGCCACAATGATGAGCGTGGCCGCTGCCATCCACTCGTAGGTTGAAATAGCAAGGCCAATGGCAAAACCCGAACCCGACATGCCGATGAAATGTTCAGCCGAAATATTGGAAGCGATGAGCGAGGCACCTATGGCCCACCAGGTGAGCGAACCTTCGGCCAGAAAAAATTCGCGCGAACTCAGCGAAGCACTTTTCTTTCTGTGATAAACATAATAGCCGTAGGCAAAAACAACTACGAAATAAATAGTGAATACGATATAGTCGGCTGTTTGAAGTTTATTCATGGCGAGCCTCTATCTATTCACTGAGTTGACCTGGTAAATTGTTTTAAAACTTAAGGATGGGTGGAAGATACTTGGCCACTAAGTTTTCATAATATGGTTTTAGCTCCGTCCAGTTGGGTGGTGTTGGGTTTTTTGAATAGAGATCGTACGGATTGAACAATTTTACCCATTGAAACATTTCGCGATCGTGATCATCCATCAAATGGTCGTATGCATGTTCGCGGTGCTGCGAATAAAACGAATGGTATCGCAACATGTAAAGCGCTTGCTCCGGCAGTTTTCCTTTCACCATATTATACACATATTCATCGTGGCCCCAGCTCATGTGCACATTTCGCAATCCACAGTTGGGTTCATACACTCCGTATTTTGTGTTGTATTTTGGATTGGTATAATCAGGGTTGTTCACAAAAAATTCGGGATAGACAATCTTATCCGAATAGGCACAGCCCACAGGAAACGTATCGCCCACCACCGCCCATTGCGGCTCACCAAAAAGACAAAGCACTTTGCCCAAGTCGTGCATCAGGCCCACAATCACAAACCAGTCGGGGTGGCCATCTCTGCGAATGGCTTCGGAAGTTTGGAGAAGATGTTGAAACTGATCGAGGTCAGTATCAGGGTCGGAGTCGTCCACCAATTGGTTGAGGAAATCAAACGCACTCCACACGTTCATTTCTTTTTTTTTGAACGCCAGGAATTCCTTTTCCTTTTGCATCACAAAGTCGTAGGTCTGATAGGTATGGTTGAGCCGGTAAAATTCGCGCACCGTATCGCGCTCGGGCTTATCGTAGTTGCGATATTCTTCCGTTGACTTTGATGATGCTATGTTTTCAGGATCGGGATACCTGCGCAACAAATCTTCCTCCCATTCGTCAAGGTTTTTTAGCGGCACGGCTTCAAATTGATTGTTCATGTTTCGGAATTTTTAAATCAAGATTTAAAGGTAATATTTTTTTTGATTCAGATAGTGGCAAATCATTTCCCTGTTTTGAACCACTGAGCCACCAAGGCACGAAGGGCACGAAGTTGGCCAATACAACGTTTCTAACCAATCACATTAAGAAGCCTTCATTTCAAACTCATCAAGAAAAAATTTCCTTTTGAATAAAAATTAAATCACATTCGTGTCGTATAATATCTTTCACCAAACCAATCTTTTATGAAATGTAAAAATGTTTTCATTATCGGTTTGATTGCTTGCGTTGCCATTCTTCCGGCCGTGGCGCAACCCAAATTAACGGAACCTCTCCCCATTTCATCCGAAATAAAAACCGGAACACTGCCCAATGGTTTAAAATATTACATCAAAAAGAACAGCCGCCCCGAAAAGAAAATGGAACTCCGATTGGCTGTGAATGCCGGATCTATTTTGGAAGAAGACAACCAGCAGGGCCTGGCACACTTCACCGAGCACATGGGCTTCAACGGCAGCAAAAATTTTAAAAAGAACGACCTGGTGTCGTTTCTCCAATCCATTGGCGTGAAGTTTGGCGCACACCTTAACGCCTATACCAGCTTTGACGAAACGGTTTACATGCTCAACATTCCGTTGGACAAACCCGAAAACTTAGAGAAAGGATTTTTGGTGCTGGAAGATTGGGCTGGTGGGCTGTTGTTCGATCCTGCTGAAATCGAAAAAGAACGTGGTGTTGTGCTGGAGGAATCGCGCGGAAGAAAAGGCGCACAGGATCGCATGATGGAAAAAGTTTATCCCAAAATTTTTGTGGGCTCAAAATATGCCGATCGACTTCCTATCGGTAAAGATGACATCCTGAAAACATTTAAACCCGAAACAATAAAAAAATTCTATACTGCCTGGTACCGCCCCAACCTGATGGCCGTAGTGGCCATTGGTGATTTTGATGTGGCCGAAGTAGAAGCCAAAATAAAAAGCCATTTTGGAAAACTTAAAAATGATGCCAAGGCCAAACCACGCAACATGGTGGAGATGGGCCCTCGCCAGCAATCGGAAGGATTGGTTGTTACTGATAAAGAAGCGACCAATGCCGTCTTGCAAGTTTTGCATCCTTATGCAAAAGCAAAAGACCAAACCACGGTGGGCGATTACCGCGAAGGCATGGTCAACAATTTGTTTCAGGCTATGTTGGGTGCACGCATGAGCGAGCTCACACAGACTGCGAAGCCTCCCTTTATTTTTGGAGGAAGCAACATGGGCGGCTTCCTGCGTGGCGTAGAAGCTTTCACATCGTTTGCTTTGCTAAGTCCTGCCGGGGTAGAGCCGGCCATCAACGCGTTGATCCAGGAGGGAGAACGCGCACGGCAATTTGGTTTTACTGCCAATGAATTGGACCGTGCAAAAAAAACCACCATGAAAAACATGGAGCGCGCCCTCAATGAAAAAGACAAATCAGAATCAGCGGATTTTGCCGATGAGTATGTACGGAATTTTTTGACGAAAGAACCGATACCGGGGATTGAAAATGAATTTCTCTACCATCAAACATTTTTGCCGGGCATCACCCTAGAAGAAGTAAATAAATATGCCGCTCGAATCATTCCGCAAGGCGGGAAAAAATTCGCCTTCATCACATCGCCAGAAAACCCAGGCTTTACGCTGCCCTCTAACGAGCAACTGCTTGCCATGATTGAAAATGCATCGAAGCTCGAAGTAAAACCATACGAGGAAAAAGTAGTTGCCTCATCGTTGTTGGCAACCAAACCAACAGCCGGAAAAGTTGTCTCCGAAAAGGAAAACAAGGATCTTGGCGTAACGGAGTGGACACTGAGCAACGGTGTGAAAGTGATGGCCAAGCCAACGGATTTTAAAAATGATCAGGTGCTTATGTCGGCAGCACGCTATGGCGGTCAATGGTTGTATGAAACAAAAGACCGTTACAGTGCAGAAAACGCTGCTACGGTAGTTGGCCAAATGGGCGTTGGGCAGTTCTCGCCCACCGATTTGCAAAAAATGATGGCGGGAAAAACCGCGAATGTAAGCCCGCGCATAAGCCAAATGAGCGAAGGGGTAACTGGACAAAGCAGTGCCACCGACATTGAAGCGATGCTGCAATTGAATTACCTCTACTTCACACAGCCGCGTATGGACCAGGAACTTTTTCAATCCTTTATTTCAAAACAAAAGGGGTTTGTTCAAAATATGATGGCCAATC
>JANOQB010000066.1:0-2002 GCA_031422215.1 Cytophagales bacterium
ATTGTGAAATGGGAATTGATGTGCGGTGGTATGCGCAACGCGGCCAAAATATTGTGCGCTCCTCGTGCGTGGGCTGCGGAGTTTGTTCTTCCGTGTGCCCGCGTGGGGTTTTAAACCTGGAAGCAAAAGATGAGGAAGGGAGGTTTGGAAAACCTATCCTGATCGGGAACAATCATATTTCCCTGGCAGAATAGAAAAACGCGCTACTTCGAAATGCGGAATGAAAGCGTCAGAATTGTATAAGTTCGTTTCATTCTTCCCTTTGTATGCGATAGTTGATAGAAAGAATACTCGGATGGGATTTTCCAATGGCTGTTTAACCGGCTGGAATACAAATCACCAAATGAAAGGATGTCCATGCGGAAACCCAGATAAAAACGGTTGACGTACAAGAACAATCCGCCAACAGCTTTAAAATTTAATTTATCCCCAACCCCATCCACCAGGTTTCCCCTGTCAGAATATATTGTTTCTCCGATTATCTTTCCATCTGGTCCTTTGGTTTTTACGGAAGTAATTTCGTTGAGTTCATATTTAAGCCAGGCCGTAGTGACTATACCTAGTTCAATGCCCATCCGGTTGTTGTCAATAAGTTCACTGATCTTAACTGATCCCCTTGCGAAAAGGGGCATGTTTATTATCCGCGCTTTAATTTCAGAAACCAATTCATCTTGATCAGAACTGCCGGACACCCCAATGAAATCGGGATTGGAGTAATAAAAACCGAGGCTATAATTAAGCTTGGCTTCTTCATTTCCAGTTGGGAATAAATTATCAAACTCAATTCCAGGCGACAACATACTCCGTTGGCTGGTGTATTCATACAGCTGATAAGCCTTTAAATATTTACCATTGAAAACAGCTTCGTTTATTGTTGGGGACTGCAAAGACAAATTGATTTTTACCTGGGCGTTGGCCGAAAGGGAAAGGAAGAAAAAAATAAATCCGAAGAAACTCTTCATAACCAATTAGTTTCCAACCAAAATAAATGCTCCCCAATAAAAAGGTTGTTTATATTTTTCGCGCAGATCCAATTGTGCCTGCCTGAATGCCCCGTGAATGGTCATGCCACTTAGCCAATTCTGATAAAACTCTCTCATCAACTCGGCAGTGGCCTTGTCATCCACTTTCCACAATGACATCAACAGGTTTTTGGCGCCAGCCACTTTCAGTCCACGCTGCAGTCCATACACTCCTTCGCCATTTTTTATTTCACCCAAACCTGTTTCACAAGCCGACAGCACCACAAGATCTGTTTTGTCCAATGCCAAGTTAGTGGTTTCATAAGCCGTAAGCACTCCATCCTGTGAACTTTGATCTGACCTGTTTTTAATTCCCGACAATATGATGCCCGAACGGATCATGGAATTGATGTGCCTTCCGTCATCTTCAAGAAAAAAACCATGTGTTGCAATGTGAAGTACTGCTGGCGACTGTAACGTCTTTATGTTTTCCTCGCTGGCCTCATTTCCCAAAAAAGTTTGTGCCTTCCACCGCCTATCAGAAAAAATCTTCCGAATGAATTCCACTTCCTCTTCTGTGCCCGGCAAATCGGCAAAATCCTGATCCGCAAAATCCATAATGGTACGGTCGCCCAATGCGCGTACGCTTCGATTTTGATGGGACGGAGAAGTGTTATTTATCATTTTACCTGAATAATCAGGTCTCCCAAAAAGCGATACGCTTGTCAAATTGGTGGTTTCGGTGGGCTGCAAAATATCTTTCGTATTGGTGACCGAAAAAATGTTTATCTCATCCAACACATATTGACCAGAGATAGGATTGAGCAGCACATTGAGGTTGATTTGATTATATGCACCATCCGCAGAAATAAAGACAGTGCTACATTTAGCCAGACGGTTCAGAATAGGTTTCCAATACAAACCATAAGAAATGGTGTCTGCTATTTGCTGGCGGATACTATTTCTATAATTGGAAATATATCTTGTTTCAATGCTTGTTCCATACGGTAATAGAAATCCATCTGTGGAGGTACTGTTTG
>JANOQB010000067.1:0-2627 GCA_031422215.1 Cytophagales bacterium
GCTTGCCATCGACATGTATGATGGAAAGGTGACCGCTGCCCCCGAAGAGGCCGGAAAATTGATGGGCGAGTTTAAGCAAGACAGGGGCAACACCATTGTTAAAGGTGCCCTGGCTTTTGCCGGAAGCGATGCAAAAGTAGGAACCATTGGCTGGTGTTTTGGAGGCGGACAATCCATGCTTGCCGCATTGACTGCCGGTAAACAAACGGTGGCGTGCGTAATGTATTATGGAATGCCCGAAAGCGATGTGGCTAAATTGAAAACGCTGAATAGCGATGTGCTCAACATCTGGCCTACACAAGACAAGTGGATCAATAAAGATATGATGGACAAGTTTGAAGCGAACATGAAAGCTGCTGGCAAAAAATTAACAATCAAAGCCTATGATGCCGATCATACATTTGCCAATCCCAGCAATCCAAAATACAACAAGGAGTTTACGGCCGATGCGTACAAGCACACGCTTGAGTTTTTTAAGGCGCGGTTGAAATAATAACAGTGAAATCAACAGTTGACAATCGGCAGTTGACAAAATCCTAAAATTGCCTTTTGTCAACTGTCAATTTCACTCCCACACCGTCACTCCCGGCTGTGTCAAATACCAGGTGGGATATTTTGCCAAATGGATTTTCTCTACTTCGTTGCGCTTCACTTTTAGTGTGGGTGTTAGCAAAGCATTTTCGATCGACCACTCACCTTTCATCACCACAGCCTTTTCAAGTTTTTCGTACGATTCCAATTCGAGGTTTACTTGCGCAATGGAGCTGGCCAAACTCAACGCAATGTCTTCTTTGGATTTTGCTTTTCCGGCTGCTGACAAAACTACGAGTGCAATAGGTTGAGGGATGCCCATGCCCACCACGCATGCCTGTTCAATATCTTGGTTGGCCAGCAACATCATTTCAATTGGCGCAGGCGAAACATATTTTCCTTTGTCGGTTTTGAATTGGTCTTTCACCCTTCCCACAATGGTGACATAGCCATCTTTATCTTTTTCGGCTTTGTCTCCGGTTTTCAAAAAACCTTCTTCATCAAAATTTGCTGCAGTCAGTTCGGGTTCTTTATAATATCCCTTCATCAGGCTTGGGCTTTTCAATCGCATCTCGCTATCGTCCGAAAATTTTACTTGCAATCCAGAAAGGGCTAAGCCAACAGTGCCAAACCGATTGGTACCGCTGCGGTTGAAGTGGGAGTACAGGCAATCTTCCGTCATGCCAATGGCTTGAAAAATAGTGATACCAATTTTGTTGAACCACTCCAGCATGTCCACCGAAATAGGTGCTGCCCCCGAATAGATGTGGGTGGCACTGGCGAGGCCCAATTTTTTCTTGATGCTTTTGCGGATCACATTGTTTATGATGGGAATGGAAAGCAGGCGGTTCAATTTCTTGGGCGGAAGTTTTTCGGAAATCTTCTCGCGGAACTTGGCCCAGATGCGCGGCACGGCAAAAAATAAGTTGGGTTGCGTTTCCGCGAGGTTCTTGGGAAAGGTTTCCAATGACTCGGCAAAAGAAAATGATGCGCCCCTATACAGGCCAATCATTTCTACTCCCGCACGCTCGGCTATGTGGCTCATGGGCAAATAGGAGAACAAGCGGGGCCTTAGTGGAAGCGTTAAGTCGATGGTGGCAACACTTATTATCGAATCGAAATTACCGGCCGAGTGCATCACTCCTTTTGGTTTTCCCGTGGTGCCCGAAGTGTACATGATGGTCAGCAGTTCATCGCGGTTCCACGAGGCAATTTCAGCAATGGGTTTTTCTGCTGTCACCATTTTCTCCCACGAGTGAGCTTCCTGTATTCCGTACAATTCCATGCCAATGCGGATCATGCCCGCTGGGATACCATCTTTTTGTGCTGAGTAGTTATCCAATTTGCCAATGATGATTGCTTTCGATTCGCTGTGTTCAAGAATCTGTTGGATGGAGTGCGCGGTGAGTGTTGCGTATAGGGGCACAGAAATATGCCCGGCCATCATAATAGCTAAGTCGGCCATTATCCACTGGGCACAGTTTTTTGAAAGCAGGGCCACGTTGCTGCGGTTGGGCAGGTTTAGCCGCTTTAAACCGGCAGCAATTTTTCTGGCTTCTTCACCAGCTTGCTGAAAAGTCCAATTGCGCCATTCACCTTGAAAAGGCTGACGGAGAAAGAGATCGTTGGGGACTTCTTTTTCCCATTTGAGAAATTGAAGAAGAGGTGTGCTTTGGCTCATGGTTCGGAGTTTTGGTAACCCTATTTAGTTATAAAAGGCTGAAAAGAAAAGGGACTTTTCATTAAAGGGTTTTTCCAATAAAACAAGTTTCAAAATTTTGCCCCTATATTTAGGTCACAATATTGCGACCTGCTGCTCATAGAGTTTTTAAATTATTTGTCTGGCTTTGGTTTCATTCACTCACTATGCGGCATAAACATTCAAACAAAACAAACACATGTAGCATCTATCTTTGTTGCAATCCTGCGGTTCCTCCTTTTTTCTCTACACCTTAAAATTCAAAAACATTATGATCAGATTAGCACTCGCGGTCGGTTTTCTGGCCGTATTCGGTATTGTCGCATACGTAGTGGTATTGCTGCTTACCAATTATTTCTCGAACAAAAACAACAATTCAAATAAAAATCAAACCCCT
>JANOQB010000068.1:0-5593 GCA_031422215.1 Cytophagales bacterium
AGCGAATCGCTTGCCCAGGAGATGGAAAGCATAACAAGTGGATTGCGCATGGGAGGTTTTGGTGTTGGCTTTATCACGCTGTTGGGTGCGTCCATTGCGTTGATGAACATCATGCTGGTGTCGGTAACGGAAAGGACCCGCGAGGTAGGGGTAAGGAAAGCGCTTGGTGCGACACCACTCAGAATACGCCAGCAATTTGTTATTGAAGCAATCGTGGTTTGTATATTGGGTGGCATAGGCGGTGTTATTCTGGGTGTTGGGTTGGGAAATGTGCTTTCCATATTTGTTTTTAAAGTTGATACATTCGTAATGCCTTGGGTTTGGACATTTGTGGGATTATTTATTTGTATTGTGGTGGGCTTGCTGTCGGGCTATTATCCGGCACACAAGGCTTCGAAGTTGGATCCGATAGAGAGCTTGAGGTTTGAGTGAGATAGGAAAGAAGTAGGCAGTAGGCAGACAGCAGTAGGCTGTAAGTGGTAGGCATTACTGCCTACTGCCTACTGCTTACTGGCTACTGCCTACTTTTTTTAAAGGCTACTGCCTACTTTTTAAAACAAAAAGGAGAGATGCCAGAGCGGTCGAATGGGACGGTCTCGAAAACCGTTGTGCGGGCAACTGTACCGTGGGTTCGAATCCCACTCTCTCCGCACTTTACTTATTGCTTCAACTTTCCTTTGTATGTTTTTTTGAACAACTGAAACCGTGGAATGGAAACTCCCACCACATACGCACTGTAGGGATTGTGTTCAATATAATCCTGATGGTAATCTTCGGCTTCGTAAAATTCATTGATCAGCTTTATTTCTGATACTATGGGATCCTTGAAGGATTTAGCAAAATTTATTTTGGCTTGTTCGGCAAGGGCCTTCTCTTCGGGCGTTCTGTAAAAAATAATGGAGCGGTACGAGCTTCCCCTATCTGGGCCTTGTCTGTCTGGCGTGGTGGGGTCATGCGAAGTAAAAAATACATTTAACAACTCCGCATAGCTGACTACGGCAGGGTCGTAATAAACCAGCACCGATTCGGCATGGCCGGTTGTTTCTGTATTCACTAATTCGTATGTAGGATTGGGCACATTTCCTCCGGCATAGCCCGATACGGCAGAATCGACCCCAACAACTGCTTCAAATATATGTTCAGAGCACCAGAAGCAGCCCTCTGCAAAAGCAGCAATGGCTTTGCCCGATGGGGGATTCAAATTGATTTTCGTATCCACACTTTTCTTTTTGGTTTGCGCAGAGCAGGAGAGAAGGGATAGAAGAATAATGGATGCGATGAATGTTAGCACGATGTTTTTCATATAGCAAATGTAGTAAGTTGATCTGGCTGGTAAACGTAATGCGAGAGCAAACTGTTCATTTGTCGTGAAGCGGGCAAATCGAGGTGTGAAGTGAGGTTAAAAGAGATCGTAAAAGGCATGAACTAAAAATTGAGCACAAAGTTTCAACCGAGCGTCATCCTCTCTCCCTGGGGTGAGGTTTTCAAGGCAGCGTTAATTGGGCGGTATTTGTTGTGAGAGATCAAGCGCCCTTTTTATTTTCCGTTATTTTTCACACTTTTATGAAAGGCCAATCAACAGTAATTTGTGAAAAGAAATTTTTATTTGCTCCTGCTCGCTTGTGTTAGTGTTTTCTTTAACTCCTGCAAGCAAGATGATCCTGAACCTTTGAAAGCGCAAGTGAATGCTGAGTTGCTGGCTGGTGCGAAGGGAAGCAGCAAGCTTTGGAAACTTACTCTCATCATGTATAGTGAAGGCAATGATCCAGAGGCACCCGTTAACCTTGCTGCTTGTTATTTGGACAACGTTTATGAATTTACCAACAACGATGAGCAATCGTACAAGGCAACAGAAGGAGGCACCAAGTGCAACACAGCAGACTCCGAAATAATCGAAGCGGGCCATTGGGCATTTACCTTGGATGGAAAAATCCTGATCGTGCTGCCGAATGAATCCAGTTACTCCAATAACGTATTGTTTTCGGTTTTGACTTATCCATCGGAAGTCTTGGAACTGACAGAGATAAAACTAAAAATTAAAATGAACCTTGTGGATGCAGTCAACCCTTCCAGCCGTACCCTTACTTTTGAAAAAATATAAAACTTTTTTTTGCAACACAGTTTTGTTGTTAGTGATATCTTTCAGCAGCATGGTAGCTCAGCCAAATCCCCTTACTTTTCTCGCGCTTGGCGATTCTTACACCATCGGAGAAAGCGTGGCCGAAGAAGAACGGTGGCCCAACCAATTGGCGGGCGCACTTTCTAATAAGGGGAAGAACGTATCGAAGCCAACCATCATTGCCACCACCGGCTGGCGAACGGATAATTTGAAAGAGGCCATACTCAAAGCAAACCTAAAAAATGAGTATGATCTTGTTTCGCTCCTCATTGGCGTGAACAACCAATATCAGGGCAAGCCGGCCGAACAGTATGCCATTGAATTTGAGGAGTTGCTGAAGATGGCCATTTCGCTCGCGAAGGGAAAAAGAAAAAATGTGTTTGTGGTTTCGATTCCCGATTATGGGTTCACACCTTTTGGCCTTCCAAAAAAAGAGGGGATCAGCAAACAGATTGATGTCTTTAACGAAATCAATAAAAGCATTGCTGAAAAATATAAAGTGGCTTACTACAACATCACCGATATTTCCCGCCAGGGAATTGCCAACCCTTCGCTAGTAGCTGCTGACGGGTTGCATCCATCAGGAAAAATGTATAGCCTTTGGGTGGAGCGGATAACAGAAGGGTTTAAGTGACAACGGGCGAGGCAATATTTCTTTGGTGACACTACACGAGGCCAAAAAAAATATTGAAACGTATTGGTAACTGATGTTACGCATAAATCTTATTTCAATGTATTTTCTTTGTGAAACTTCGTGGCTTGGCTTTGTGGCTCAATTTTCGCACACCTCATCTTGCCACGAAGCCACCAAGGCACTAAGAAATCACGAAGTGGGTAACATCAGTTTGTAAGCAAAACATAAAAGGTGATCTGTTGCCAGACCACCTTTGTATAATTGCGTTTTAAGAATGAGACTACTTGGACGCGCCAAGACTCCAAAGAATAAATCAAACCAGATCAAAACGACCTAGGTTCATCACCTTGTTCCAAGCTGCCACAAAGTCCCGCACGAACTTCTCTTGAGAGTCCTCACATCCATACACTTCAGCGATTGCACGAAGCTCTGAGTTAGAACCAAAGATAAGATCGACACGAGTGCCTGTCCATATAACTTTACCGGTTGCACGATCGCGGCCTTCAAACACATGTTGAGAATCTGCCGTTGCATTCCATGTAATTCCAAAATCGAGTAAGTTCACGAAGAAGTCATTCGTAAGCGCCTGTGGTCGCTTGGTGAAAACTCCATGTTGAGATGCATCAAAGTTTGTGTTAAGAACACGCATGCCGCCAACAAGAACGGTCAGCTCAGGCGCAGTCAACGTCATCAGTTGCGCTTTGTCAACCAACATCTCCTCTGCCGAGGCAGTGTGTTTGGTCTTTAAATAGTTGCGAAACCCATCAGCTGCAGGCTCGAGTACGGCAAAGGATTCCACATCAGTTTGTTCTTGCGATGCATCGGCACGTCCGGGGGCAAAAGGAACTTTCACATCATGACCGGCATTCTTTGCGGCCTTCTCTATACCAGCACATCCACCAAGCACAATCAAGTCAGCAAGGGAAACCATCTTACCACCAGCGTTAAATTCTTTTTGAATTGCCTCAAGCGCTTTTAGTACAGTAGCCAATTGTTGAGGGTTGTTTACTTTCCAATCCTTCTGCGGAGCAAGACGAATGCGTGCACCATTTGCGCCACCGCGTTTATCGGAGCCGCGGAATGTGGATGCTGAAGCCCAGGCTGTCGATACCAATTGCGATACGGACAATCCGGAAGCAAGTATAGTACCTTTCAATGCAGTGATATCTTTATCATCAATCAGTTTATGCGTTACTACCGGGATGGGATCTTGCCAAATCAATTCTTCCTTAGGTACTTCTGGTCCGAGATAGCGAGCCATTGGCCCCATATCGCGGTGCGTAAGCTTAAACCAAGCACGGGCAAATGCATCGGCAAACTTATCCGGGTTCTCAAAAAAGTTTCTTGAAATTTTTTCATAGATGGGATCCTCTCTCAACGCAAGGTCAGTGGTTAGCATGGTTGGTGCGTGCCGCTTTGTCTTGTCGTGTGCATCAGGCACTGTACCAGCTCCTGCGCCACTTTTTGGTTTCCACTGTTGCGCACCGGCCGGACTCTTCGTTAACTCCCACTCGAAATTGAATAGGTTTTCGAAAAAGTTGTTGCTCCACTGAATTGGTGTGGTAGTCCATGCTCCTTCCAGTCCGCTTGTAATGGTGTCGCCTGCCTTACCACTGCCGAATGTATTTTTCCAACCGAGGCTTTGCATCTCAATACTTGCAGCGGCAGGTTCTCTACCAATATACTTGGACGGATCAGCAGCGCCATGGGTTTTGCCGAAGGTGTGCCCCCCAGCAATAAGTGCCACGGTTTCTTCGTCATTCATCGCCATCCGGCCAAAAGTCTCGCGTATGTCGCGGGCTGCAGCGAGCGGATCGGGTTTTCCGTTTGGGCCTTCCGGGTTTACATAGATCAAACCCATCTGAACAGCACCCAATGGATTTTCTAATTCACGATCACCCGTGTAGCGTTTGTCACCCAACCACGTGCTTTCAGAACCCCAATAGACATCTTCCTCAGGTTCCCAAACATCTTCACGTCCTCCTGCAAAACCGAATGTTTTGAACCCCATCGATTCGAGGGCACAGTTGCCCGTGAGGATCATCAGGTCGGCCCATGAAAGTTTCTTTCCGTATTTCTTTTTGATGGGCCAAATCAGCAAACGTGCCTTGTCGAGACTCGCATTGTCTGGCCAACTGTTCAGTGGTGCAAAACGTTGAGTGCCGGAGCCAGCACCACCGCGGCCATCCGAGATGCGGTAAGTACCCGCACTATGCCAGGCCATCCGAATGAAGAACGGACCATAGTGACCATAGTCTGCTGGCCACCAACTTTGTGATGTGGTCATCAAAGTGAAGATATCTTTCTTCACAGCTTTCAGGTCTAGTTTCTTGAACTCTTCCGCGTAATTAAACGACTCGCCCATCGGGTTGGACAGGGCAGAGTTTTGACGGAGAATGTTAAGCTTCAACTGATTAGGCCACCAGTCGCGGTTGCTTGTGCCACCGCCTGCACTTTGTTTTAAAGAGCCACCATGAAATGGGCACTGGGCTGCACCATCATTCATGTCTCCTAATGTTGTTTTCGAATCTTTGTGTTCCATTTTTTATAGGTTAATAATTGTTGGTAATTAATAGGTTAATGATAAACTCTTTTACCTTCCGGCAGCATGATCTAAGTCGTGTAACTGGGTGATTAAAATCTATTGAAGGTCAAGGTTACCACAGATAGTTAAATAAATCAAATTGATTGTATTTATAAAGATATAGCCATTGTCTATGGCTTAAGGCAATTGGAATATCCAAGGCGGGGGATTCCGGGGAGAAGTGTGAAAACGGACAATACTTCATCACTCGTCATTCTAAATTCAAATTTGAATATCGAATGATGAATAACGAAGT
>JANOQB010000069.1:0-6175 GCA_031422215.1 Cytophagales bacterium
CGGCAAGGAAAACCACACCATCATAATACACGGCAAACCCAACCACGAAGAAACCAAGGCCACGTTTTCGCACAGCAGCAGCAACGCGCCATCTGTTATTGTGCGCGACATGAACGAGGCCGTGCAACTTTCAAATTATATTCTGGAGAGCAAAACCCGTTCAGAATTTTATGATGAGTTTGCCGGCAAATTTTCGAAGGGGTTCGATCCGGATTTGCACTTGCAGCGGGTGGGCGTGGTGAACCAAACCACCATGCTGGCAACCGAAACCCAAGCCATAGCAGATTTCTTTAAACAACTGATGGTTTCAAAATACGGAGCAGAAAATATCAAAGAACACTTTGCCGATGCACGCGACACTCTTTGTTACGCCACCAACGACAATCAGGATTCCACCTATCAATTATTGGAAAGCGGTGCCGACCTGGCACTGGTGGTGGGCGGCTACAACAGTTCCAACACCTCGCACATTGTGGAGCTATGTGAAAGGAAATTCAAAACTTTTTTCATCAACTCAGAGCATGAAATAAAGTCCAGTGAAGAGATCCATCACTTCAACTATTCCAAAAAACAAAAAATTGTTACGCACGGATTTTTGCCCGGCAATAGACCGTTGAAGATTGTGCTCACCAGTGGGGCATCGTGCCCCGATACATTGATAGACCGGGTGATGCTGAAAGTGCTGGGATATTTTGACGGGATAAAATCAATGGAAGAGGTTTTGGGGAAGTATTGATTTTTCTATCCTGTCTTCTCGATATTTTGCTGCATCCCGTCAAGTGATTGCATCTTCTTTTCTTTGCTCACTGTTTTATTCAAATGCAATCGCGTAATTTTCCTGCCTAAATGAAACTCTTCTTTTTTCTTACGATTTACCTCTACAATTTAAACTTGTTTGCTCAACCAGCCGATTCGGTAAAAGTTTTGCAAGAGGTGACCATACGCTCCTTCGAAGCCAACCGTCCTTTGCTTCAAGTGCCCGCTTCCGTGGGCTTGGTGATGGGCACAGACTTGCAACGGTTCAACAACACCTCGTTGGTTTCGGCTGTCAATAATCTTCCGGGCATACGCATGGAAGAGCGCTCGCCTGGCAGCTATCGGTTTTCAATCCGGGGCAGTTCGCTGCGTTCGCCCTTTGGTGTGCGCAACGTGAAAGTATATTGGAACGACCTTCCCCTCACCGACCCCGGAGGCAACACCTACCTCAATCAATTGGATGCAAACTCGATAAGTCAAATAGAAATAATAAAAGGGCCAGGCTCAAGTCTGTATGGCGCGGGCACAGGCGGAGTGATCTTGTTAAAATCCCAACAATCCGAAAACGGAAATTTGGTTTCTGCTTCCTGGATGAATGGAAGTTATAGAATGAAAAATTATCAACTTTCATTGTTGCAAGGCGGCAAGAGCACTAATCACCTGGTGAGCTATCAACATCATCAATCCGATGGCTATCGCGAACAAACACGCATGGTGCGCGATCAACTCAATAGCACTTTTAAGTTTTCGTTTTCCGATAAAGAGGAATTGGAAACGGCAATTTTTTATACCGACTTATATTATCAAACTCCGGGCGGCCTTACCGAAGCCGAATACTTGGTCGATCCTAAACAAGCACGGCCCGCAGCGGGCACACAACCGGGTGCAGTGGCACAGCAGGCGGGCGTATCGCTCAAGTCGTTTTACACAGGTGTCTCGCACCAATATCATTTCGCAAAAAATCTTCACAACCGCACCGGGGTGTATGGCAACTTTGTTCAGTTCGCCAACCCGGCCATCCGCAATTATGAACGAAGGCTGGAACAAAACCTGGGTGTGCGCAGTGTTACTGATTTTTCTTTTGCGCTGCACGATTGGACAGCAACCTTGCAAGGCGGTGGCGAATTCCAACGGGGATATTCTCCCTTAAAAAATTATCAAAACCTTCAGGGATATTCCGGTGCGCTTCAAAGCGATGAGGAGATACGCACCTTGCAATACAGCCTCTTTGGCCAGGGTGAATTGACCAAAGGTGATTGGATATTTACAGGAGGGCTTAGTGCCAACTGGGTAAACTATAGCTTATTGAGATTGACCGCCTCACCTTCCATGCCGCAAGTGGTAAAATACGATCCAGTGATCACCCCACGCATTGCACTGTTGCGAAAAATCAACGGGGCATTTTCTGTTTACGGAAATATGAGCTGGGGATTTTCCCCACCTACCTTGGCAGAAGTGCGGCCCTCGAACGGAATATTCAACACGGAATTGAAATCGGAAAAAGGAAGGCAAATTGAAATGGGAGGAAAAGGATATTTTGCAAAGCGCAAGTTCTTTGTTGATATAGCTTTGTATCATTTTGTGTTGGACGAAACCATTGTGGTGCGAAGGGAGCCAGATGGTGCCGATTATTTTGTGAACGCGGGGGCAACAAACCAAAATGGATTGGAAGTGCTGATGACTTGGCAACCCAGCCTTTCATCAACCATCGTGAAGTCTTTCAAAGCATGGAGTGGCATCACCTTGAACCGATATGAATTTAAAGACTACATAAAAGATAATGTTTCCTTTACGGGCAACCAACTGACGGGCACCCCCAAGGAAGTATTCACAGGCGGTTTAGATTTTGTTTTCACCAATCGCGTTTACATAAACCTGACCGCAAACCACACTTCTAAAATTCCTTTGAACGATGGCAATACCATTTATGCCGATGCCTACACCTTGTTGGGCGCACGTGCCGGATACAGAAGTGCAGAGCCAAATAAATTTCCGTTTGAACTTTTTATGGGTGCCGATAACTTGTTGGATAAAACTTACAGTTTAGGCAACGATTTAAATGCTGCAGCGGGAAGATATTTTAATGTCGCAGCAGGCCGGAATTTTTATGTGGGCATAAAAGCCGGGATCACGTTCAATAAAAAATGATGTAGGTCATAAAAATCCGACCCACTATTTTTTAAAAAGCCAATCTTGTGAAATTTCCTGCAAAGAGTATTTGACTGTGTTTACTATTTTGTAACTTTCTGGTATAGAAGACTAAATTTAAATCACAACAAATATGAAAACCAGATACATTTTTCCGCTATTTTTTTTGCTTGCCCTTGGCACATTCTCTTCCTGCGATCTTTTCAATAAGGCAGACGATGTTTCTTTTGATGTAGTGCTTCCGCTCAATTTTACAATTGACGAAAAAGCCGACAATCCGGGAGGGAAAGCCTATACGGATTCTAAATTGCTGGATGCCAACGCCAATGCAGAAGTGGCAAAGTACGCCCCAAAAATCACAGCCTTCAAGGTGAACAAAGTTACCTATACCATTTCCGGTGCAAGCCCCGCCACAGTCACCTTTACCAATGGTGCCCTGAAGGTTTCATCAACAGGAAAAACAATTGCCTCGGCCAGCTCCGTCAGCCTTTCCAATACTGCCGAAACAGAACTCACTGCCGACTCGGCTGGGTTTAATGAATTGGCCGCCAAACTTTTGGATGATAAGCAAGAACTTGTGATACTCAATGGCACACTCTCCAAAACACCGGTTGCATTTTCGGTAAAGGCAAATTTCTATGTTACCATCACTGCGGATGCGTTGTAGCAAATAGCGAAACTCGAATTTAATTGAAGTGCCTCCTATCAGGAGGCACTTTTATTTTGCGACAAGTTTTCGTTGTAATTCTTTGAGGATGATTTCTGCATGCACCCGGGAGTTTTCAATGAACCATTTATTTGTTTTCAATCCCCCGCACACCACACCAGCCAAGTATAAGTTGGCGACATTGCTCTCCATAGTTTCCTCATTATAAACAGGCGTGTGATATTCATCATCGCAAAACGTGATGCCCATCTTCATCATAAAATCAAAAGGTGGTTGGTAGCCCGTCATGGCCAGTACAAAATCATTTTCCAAAATTTCATTTCCGGTAGGCGTTTTTACTTCAATGGTGGTGGGAGTGATCCTGATCACCTCCGAATTAAAAAATGCTTTGATAGAACCTTCTTTGATGCGGTTTTCAATATCGGGCTTCACCCAATACTTTACGCTTTCGCGGATGGCCTGCTCGCGGATGATCATAGTTACCTCCGCCCCTTTGCGCCAGGTTTCAAGGGCCACATCCACAGCCGAATTGGCCGCACCTACAACGGCCACCTTCTGACCAAAATAAGGATGGGGCTCGTCATAATAATGTTTCACTTTCGGCAGGGTCTCGCCTTCCACGTTGAGCAGGTAAGGCAAATCGTAAAACCCCAAGGCAAGTATTACCGCTTTCGCGGAATAATTTTCTTTTGATGTTTTAAGACGAAAAGTACCCGTCTCTTTTTTTACTTCTTCCACCCCTTCATACAATCGCACGTTCAACTTCCAACTGGTGCACACCCTTCGGTAATATTCAAGCGCTTCGGGCCGCGTGGGCTTGGGGCTGTTGGATATAAAAGGCACTCCACCAATTTCGAGCCGCTCGGAAGTGGAAAAGAAAGTCATATTAAGGGGATAGTGATAAAGGGAATTGACCAAACACCCTTTCTCTAAAACGACATAACTCAATCCGGCCTTCTTTGCCTCAATGCCGCAAGCAAGCCCTATGGGCCCCGCCCCGATGATTATCAAATCTTTAACTTCCATCCGGAAACTTTACATTGTTTTATTGGACAATAATGAGAAAATTAGTCTTTTAAAAACAGGGAAATTTTTGAGACGCCAGATTAATCAAACCTAAAAACATAATCCACATCATTACAAAAGGAAGAAATGGCTACAGATGACGAAAGACCCAAACTTGTAAAACGCTATACACGGCTTGCAATCGTGTCGGGGTTTTTACTGGCATTACTGTGGCCACTTAACAGCTTCTTCTTCTGGATATTTTTTGGGGCCACCGCCTACTTTGCTTTTCTGGCATTTTATTACAGACCAAGAGTTGAAAAAAAAGAAGAATTTTTTTCATCACCTAAGTTTTCAACTCAACAGCCAAGGCAAAGCGGGCCAACCAATGTTGTAGCTCCAAAAAATGTAAGGCTGATAATTGCTGTGTTGATCATTTCTGTTTTTGCAATGTTTTTCCTTTTAATAATAATAGGCATTGCTACCAGTGAAGAAGGCGCAACACAAGCTGTTGAAGATACCGCACCCATTGATAGGGAAGTGCTGCAGACAGAACCAAATAACTTAGATGCGCTTACCAACCTGGGGAACAGTTTTTACAACAAGGGTCAGTATGATTCGGCACTTTCCTATTACGAGCGTGTGCTAACGATAGACCCAACCAACAGTGGTGGGCTTTACAACAAAGGATTGGTCTTCTATCAGATAAAGGATTATCAAAAATCGATGGAGGCTTTGCGCAAATGCATTTCACTTTATCCTGATAATGCGGATGCGATTGTGATGATGGGCGATAACTACTATTCGCAAAACAATTTTAACGAGGCCATTACCTGGTACAAGCAAGGGTATGACAAAGGAGAACGAGGAGCGGGCCTGCTGAACATAATGGCTTATATCTACGATCAGCAAAACAGAAAGACCGAAGCCATCCGGTTCTATAAAGAGACCTTGCAACAAGACAGCAGTTTGGTGGATGTGTACAACCGCTTGGCCGAGTTGGAGTCAGGCCGTGCGGAATGGTACAAGAAAAAATCAGAAGATTGGAAGTGATTTAGAGGTCTGCCTAGATTTAACGAGGAAGATTTCTTTAATCTCATGTTAGGCTGCTTTGCTGTTCGTTCGGAGCACAACTGTTTGAAGTTCAGATACTGTTTGTTCAAAGCGATTTACATTCAAGGCGATGTCAGTCCGATTACGCACTGTGCGTTGGGAAAATAAATAGCGTTGGCTTCAGCGTTTTTTAAGAGTGTATTGTTTTGTGGGTGGGCTTTTTCCTTTTGCATTATTTCAAATATTCACTCATGTTTATTTTGAAATAGTCTCTCAACAAAACAGGAAGATTGCAATGTTCAATACTTAGGATGGTGCAAATCTCTGGTAGTTTCTTGAATAACTTACTGTCGTTTTCAGTTCGTGTTTCTTCCGTTACCAATATTGGTTTATCTAATTCCAAAGAGTTTTTATCCTTCTCACAATAAAGAATAAGTTTTGCATCGGCTGTTTCTAAAAACTCTGTTTTCTTTTTCTCAAATTCTGTTGGCGATAATTTGTTTTTCTGCGAACCATAGCAAAGTTGGTTTTCAAGAATATTGAAAA
>JANOQB010000070.1:0-9932 GCA_031422215.1 Cytophagales bacterium
CCAAAGCTACTTAACATAACGCAGTACATTATATAACTTTTGCTTTGCTAAGTTCCTGACTCTTTCCATGCTAAGTTCTTGACTCGCAGTTATATAATCATATTATGAGACTATCTAATAGTGTCGCTACTCACAGGTTGGTTCGATGAATATAATAACCAGTATGGGGACATAATACCACACATTACATTTTTAACAACCTAGCAATCACCTTGAGCTTTTTACGCGCATCCATACAAAAAACAATGGACAAAGTCTGATGCCAACTAGCTATCATGGGTGGCGTGACATGTGAATGAACTGGACCTCAAAACAATGTATTGCAAGTCGGGACGCATGATTAGCGTCACTCGCCACTTATACTATCTTTCTTCTTTTGACTTCTTGGCTCATGTTCGCGAAGCATCCTTAGGGGATTATGAACACAGGTTTTTCATGCTTATAATTTATTTGGATAGAGAATTGCCACACTTTAAACGAGCTACACTATGTAGCAAACACTAAAACTCAGAAACTTTTATGAAATTAAGCCTGATCACAGTCTTCGCACTCATCATTATAATAAGTACTGCCAGTGCACAATCTGTCAATATTGGTATTAAAGGCGGTTTAAATATGTACACAATCAACGGAACCAACGATGCATCGTACGATACAAAAACTTCCTTTCATATTGGCTTGCTTGGTCATATTCATATGGCTGATCATTTTGCCTTGCAACCAGAAATAATGTATTCTTCACAAGGTGCAAAGTATGGCAGCAACCTTTCGCTTGACCTGAACTATGTCAATATCCCACTGTTGTTTCAATATATGTTCGATAATGGATTTAGATTACAGGCAGGGCCACAACTTAGTCTTTTAGCTAGTGCTAAGACAGATGGCCAAGACGTGAAGAATAATTTTAAAGGTACTGACATTGGGTTAACCATCGGTGCCAGCTATGTGCATTCCCCATCAGGTTTTGGTGTAGATGCGCGATACAATCATGGTCTCACCAATATTAGCGATAGTAACTCGATTGATTCATACAACCGGGGATTTCAACTAGGTGTATTCTATTTATTCAAACATAAAGGTTAATACTAGTCAAGAGTGACACATGTAGGTCTCTCTTGTATTGTTTACCAACCCACAATACTTCATTTGCTAATGGCCTGCAGAATATAAATCAACTCACTTAATTTAACAATCATGACAACCCCTTCCTCACCAAAAAAAATAACATGGATTATCGGTATTTCTCTTGGCATCCTGGGAATCATTGGTCACTATGCCCATGTTCAAATTCTGACTGAGTACAATTACGTACTCTTGTTGAGCGGATTTGTTGTGCTGGCACTAGCTACTACGTTTAGAGAACTGTAAGTCTCAGCAAGGAAACGATACTTCTAAAAAGTTTATTAAAAGGCAAGCTGCTTTCACAATTCGAGCTTTTCGTTTTTACCCCTGTTACATTTTTCCACCCAGCAGCAACACACATTGTGCTGGACGCACTTGCCAGCGCAAAAGCAAAGCCTACCCAAATGTTTCATCCCGCTCAGCGGGTGAGTGTCGCTGCCCCATTCCGATGTGAATGATGAAGATTGAGTTATTGAAAGCCAGCGCTAAAAAACTTTCTATGAAGATTTAGGTAAGCCTGCCTACGTGAGGCACTACGGCAGACAGGCCCGGATGCCAAAGCTACTTAACCCCAATAGAAACATCGGGGCAGGCTCCACGCATAAACATTATATAACTGTTGCCTGGCTAATCCCGATAGCTGCTGGCCGCACATGTAATAACTTGAGCCAAAGCCAACAATACCCATGCTTTAATCAAATTAAAATTCACTAATAATTGTATCTTTGGCAATAGAAAATCCGTCAATAAGAACATGCAATCTAAATCCTTCGAAAACGAGTTTCTTAAAAATTTGGAATTGCTCAGTAAAGAGCAGCAAGATAAGGCATTGGCCTATATTAAATCACTCCTAATAAGAAGACGAAGTCAACCTGAGCTTTTGCAATTTGCTGGTAGCCTGGATGCAAAATCAATTCGTGAAATGAGCGAAGCTATCGAAGCTGGTTGCGAAACTATTGATAAGAATGAGTGGTAAGAATTATCTGATCGATACTAACATCGTTATCGGTCTTTTTGCAAGTGAGCCTTCGATTATAGAAAGAATTAAATCTCAATCAGGCGTTATATCCGTTCCAAGTATTGTAATTGGAGAATTGTTTTATGGGGCAGAGCAATCCAGTAAAAAAGAGTCGAATAGAAAGAGAATTGAGGAATTTGCTCAAACTTCATTAATTACAGATTGTGATCTCGATACTGCCCGTCATTATGCCGTTGTAAAAAGTCACCTAAAATCAAAAGGAACTCCGATACCTGAGAATGATATTTGGATTGCTGCCTTGGCTAAACAACATCGCTTAACATTGGTTACAAGAGATAAGCATTTCAATAACATACAAGAACTGTTAATTGAAAGCTGGTAATGTTGTCCACGCAGCATCAACACACATTGTGCAGGCCGCACATACCAACGCCAAAGACCAAAGCCTACCCAAAATGTTTCATCCCTCCCTATAGCGGGAAAGTGTCGCTGCCCCAGTCCATTGATGAATTATGAAGATTGAATTATTAAAGCTCCCGATAGCTATCGGGACTAAAAAGCTTTCTATGAAGATTGGGTAGGCCATGCCTTCCCGAGGCGCTTCGGCTTGGCAGTCCCGGATGCCAAAGCTACTTAACCTCGATAGAAACATCGGGGCAGGCTCCACGCATTAACATTATATAACTCTTTCCTTGCTAATCCCGATAGCTATCGGGACCTGACGCTCAGTTCTATAATTATATTATAACTCATTAGAAACTCTCAGAATAAAATGTCATTATTCGCTCTTCAGTATCTCTGCCGGATTACTCTGGGCAGCCCTAATGGTTTGCGATCCTATCATGATGAACGCGATCGCCAGGACGGCCAACAATCCACCAAACAACTCCCCTATGCCAATGGGCTCGTGGAAAGGGAATTTGGTGAGCACTACATTTTCGAAAAAGAACCAGGTTATGGGAAGGGCTATCAATGCAGATACCGCAATCAGAATCATGAAGCCGCGACTGAGTAAGAACACCAGGTTACCGGAGCTTGCACCCAATACCTTGCGTATGCTGATCTCCTTGAGTCTTGTCTCGGTGGTGAACACCACCATTCCGAACAATCCCATCGATGCGATGGAAATGGCGAGAAATGAAAGGAATCCAATGACCTTGATCTGGACGGAAAATTCGGTGTATGCCTCTTCTATTGCTTCGTCATAAAATTCGGCCTGAAATGGATGAACACGATCAATCTTCTTCCATGCGGACTCGATCTTGGCCATGGTTGCCAGCATGCTTGGGCTTTGTATTTTGGCATTGATGACTGCCCTGTCTTCGGATGTCCAAAACATGAATGCCACTGGTTCAATGAGATTGTCCACCTTGCCATAGTGAAAGTCTTGCATGACTCCAACAATGGTCATCTTGCGCCCATGCCATTGGAAACTACTAAAGGTTATCTCCTCCCCGATTGCTTTCTCAGGGTCGTTGGCGTTTATGTTAAGTCGTTTTAATACTTGCTCGTTAACGATAACTTCCGTGACGGCTTCGGCTGTAGAGGGTCTTGCAATAAAATTTCCTCCCGCAACGAACTTGTGCTGATGCAAAGGCAAGTAGTTTTCGTCCACATGGTTGGACATGACCAGGGCCGAGTCGCGCGAATCTTTGTATTTCATATAGCCACCCCAGGCATTCCCAACGCTGGTAATTATTAGCGACCGAGATAGTCCTACTACTTCTGGCATCTCACTCAGTTCCTTGAGAAGCTCATCTGGTTTATTACCCTGCATGTTAATGTTCAGGATGTTTTCTGTGTTGAACCCCAGGTCGAATGCAAGTATGTTTTTATACTGCACATATCCGATGGCTGTTGTTGTGATAAAGATCAGTGTGAGCGTGTATTGAATCACCACCAAGATGCGCCTGAGTGTTATGCGTTTGAATACTTTCACAGAAGACACATTTCTGAGCGCATGGATCGCGCTTATTTTTGAAAAGAATAGTGCAGGCATGAAGCCCGCAATAACACCTACGGTGACCGAAAAGGCGATAAAGGTCACCACCATAGTTGGAGTGAGCTCAAGCTTCACCGTGCGCTGCATTTCCGGAGCGATGTTTATCAACTGTGGCCGCAATGCAAGAAACAGGAAGTATGAAAGAAGAAGGGCTGCCAGAGAGATCATGATCGCCTCGATGAGAAACTGTTGCCGTACCTGGCTCCTTCCAGCACCAATAGCTTTGCGAAGACCAACTTCCTTATAGCGGGACATAGCACGTGCTACCGAAAGATTGGTATAGTTGAAACACGCAGACAATATCACAACGAGTGCAAGCCCGCCAAGTATCCAAAGCACAACCAGAGGCATGTGAGGATTCACGGTGCCGCTCATAGTGCCTGAACGGAGCTCCTCCCCAACCACGATCTTATATAAAGGAAGAAGCTCGAGTTGGATCTTCGTATTTTCCTCAGCGAGATTTTCCTCCTTTGCAATTTCGTTGAGCTGTGATTGGATGAAAGCTATGTCTGAATTTTCCGACATCAGGACATACACCTGGTTCCCCCACATAGATGTCCACTTCTCAAAATTCTTATCGTTCTTGTTGAGCAGTTCAGCTGTGGAAAGCGACACGAGTGCTTCGAAGTTGATGTGCGAGAAGAATGGAACATCTTTCATTATACCGGTCACCTGGTAATCGAGTGTATCGAATTTGATCACCTTGCCGAGTGCAGACTCTTTGCCAAATAACCTTTTCGCTGCCGTCTCCGTGAGAACGATCGAGTAAGGAGCTTTCAGCGCGGTGTCGGGATTGCCTTCCAACATTGGAAATGTAAATATCCTGAACAGTGACGGCTCAGCCCATAAACCCTTGATGGGAAGTATATTGGCACCAACCTTCACATCCTGCGAAAAGTCGGTGCGCACAATAGCCACTTCTTCGATGCCTGTCACCTTCTCCCGGATAAGCTTTCCGGCCTTTATTGATGTGGATGCAAACTTGCCACCTTGTTCACGACCGGAAGTCAGTAGGTTGGTGATTCGATATATCCTCTCACCATTCTTGTTGAACTTGTCGTAGGAAAGGAGGTCGAGCACGAACGCGATCAGCAGTAAGCCAACCGACATACTGATGGCCAGGCCAAGGATATTGATAGAAGAGAACAGCTTGTTGCGCACTAAGCTGCGTGCCGATGTTTTGATGTAGCTTCCGATCATGATCCAGTTGATTACAATGTTTACGTTTGAAGTTAACGCAACTTAAATGTGAAAGGTCAGTTATTGCTCATGTACTTTTCTGATTGACCAAAGATTAACCCAATGACGTCTTTCAAGACCCGAAAGTTTTCAACCTTTTTTGTGTTGGCGGGGTCTCCGTTTCGGAACCCGGGCTTTGCGTGTGCCGTGTCCCAGATACAAATTTTCCCCATAGGAGATATTGTGAAGGTTCAACATCTGCGCTCGTAATGCCTTCAATATTACATTTGCTAAATGCTTGAATTTTTTCATAGAGCCAAATTCAACCATAGAACACCTTAAAAACTGGGCTTTCAATATCATCAATTCAGGCAATTGATCTCTGGGGCCAGATTGAAGGGAAAACCAAAACCTCAAATTCATCGAAATTCAGAACAAAATTTTAGTAGCTTAGCACCGCTAAAACCAGAAAAAAAAACGATATGGTATTCGACTTAGACATGATCAAAGCCTTGTATGCAGCTATGCCAGGCCGTATTGCCAAAGCCAGAAAAGTGGTAGGCAGACCTCTCACATTATCGGAGAAAATCCTTTATGCCCATCTTCACCGCGACCAAAAATTGGAAAACTTTGGGCGTGGCAAATCATACGTTGATTTTCTTCCCGACCGCGTGGCCATGCAAGATGCCACCGCACAGATGGCACTCCTTCAGTTCATGTCGGCAGGCAAACCAAAAGTAGCCGTGCCCTCTACCGTGCACTGCGACCACTTGATTGTGGCCAAGGTGGATGCGAAAAATGACTTGAACGTGGCCAACACCGAAAGCAAAGAAGTATTTGATTTCCTTTCATCAGTATCCAATAAATATGGCCTGGGTTTTTGGAAGCCAGGCGCGGGCATCATCCACCAGGTGGTGCTTGAAAATTATGCTTTCCCGGGAGGCATGATGATAGGCACCGATTCTCATACGGTAAATGCAGGCGGCCTTGGCATGGTGGCCATAGGTGTGGGCGGTGCCGATGCTGTGGATGTTATGGCCGGCATGGCATGGGAACTGAAATTTCCTAAACTGATTGGCGTAAAGCTCACAGGAAAATTAAATGGATGGACATCGGCAAAAGATGTGATCTTGAAAGTGGCCGGCATCCTTACCGTGAAAGGTGGAACCGGAGCTATCGTAGAATACTTTGGCGAAGGGGCCATATCCATGAGTTGCACGGGCAAAGGCACGATTTGCAACATGGGCGCGGAGATCGGAGCCACCACCTCTACGTTTGGCTATGATAAATCGATGGAACGCTACCTGATAGCAACGGGCAGGGCACAGGTTGCCTCCTTGGCAAACAAAATCAAAGCCGACCTTACAGCCGACCCCGAAGTGTATGCAGAACCATTAAAATATTTCGATCAGGTTATTGAGATCAATCTCTCCGATTTGGAGCCACACCTCAATGGGCCTTTCACACCCGATCTGGCTACCCCTATTTCAAAACTAAAAGAGGAAGCCGCCAAAAACGGATGGCCTACAAAGGTGGAAGTAGGATTGATCGGATCATGCACCAATTCGTCTTACGAAGATATTTCGCGGGCTGCAAGCCTTGCTAAGCAAGTTGCCGATAAAGGCTTGAAGACCAAGGCAGTATTTACCATTACTCCGGGATCGGAACAAGTACGCTACACCATTGAGCGCGATGGGTTTATCGACACGTTCAATAAGATCGGTGCAAAAGTATTTGCCAACGCATGCGGCCCTTGCATAGGCATGTGGGCACGCGTGGGCGCAGACCGTAAAGAGAAAAATACCATCGTACACTCCTTCAATAGAAATTTCCAGTCGCGCAATGATGGCAACCCGAACACCTATGCGTTCGTTGGTTCGCCCGAATTGGTAACGGCCCTTGCCATAGCCGGAGATTTGAATTTCAACCCGCTCACCGACTATCTCACCAACGAGCGTGGCGAACAAGTTAAGTTGGACCCTCCTACGGGTGATGAACTTCCAACCAAAGGATTTGATGTAAAGGATCCGGGCTATCAGGCACCAGCCAAAGATGGCAGTGGCGTGAATGTAAAAGTAAACCCTGATTCCGATCGTTTGCAATTGCTTTCGCCTTTCAAAGCGTGGGAAGGTGCTGACTTGAAAAGATTGAGGCTCCTGATCAAAGCCAAAGGAAAATGTACTACCGATCATATTTCGATGGCAGGAAAGTGGCTGAAATACAGAGGCCATTTGGACAACATCTCAAATAACTTGCTGATCGGTGCCACCAACTTTTTCAACGAGAAAATAAATAGTGTGAAGAACGGCCTCACCGGTGCCCACGATGAAGTGCCCAAAGTGCAACGCGCTTATAAAAGCCACGGCATTGGCTCTATTGTGGTAGGCGATGAAAACTATGGAGAAGGGTCATCGCGCGAGCATGCGGCCATGGAGCCACGTCACTTGGGTGTGCGTGCCATTTTGGTAAAATCATTTGCTCGCATACACGAAACCAATTTGAAGAAGCAGGGAATGTTGGCCTTGACCTTCGCCAACAAAGACGACTACAACAAGATAAGGGAGGATGATGTGTTTGATATCACCGGCCTCACCACCTTTAGTCCTGATAAGCCGCTCTCCTTAGTGATCCATCATGTGGATGGAAGCCAGGAGTCCATTGCCGTAAATCATACCTACAATAAAAATCAGATAGTGTGGTTCAAGGCCGGTTCGGCATTGAATGCGATGGGCAATGCAAAAGCAGCCGCTGCCGCCAGGCCAAAGACCAAAGCCCCTGCTGTGAAGAAAGCCGCCCCTAAAAAAGCGGTGAAGAAGGCTGTTAAAAAAGCGGCAAAGAAAGTGGCCAAGAAATCATCGAAGGTTGTTAAGAAGGTGGTTGCAAAAAAATCCGCAAAGAAATCCGTTAAGCCAGTTAAGAAGATCAAGGCAAAAAAAGCAGCGAAGAAAAAAGCTGTGAGAAAGGCAGCGAAGAGGAGATAGAAGGCGTTTGATCTATAAAAATTAAAAGCGCTCAACTGGGCGCTTTATTTTTGAATAGGGACTTGACTTGAGGTGGCGAATTTGTTGATGAAGTACACCTTGTTAGAGTTGGTCGCCTGACCAACTTTGTTCAAATCTTAAAAATCTGAGTGAGACTAAATTGAAGTCTCTCATCGTTTGAGGGTCGGGCGACCCGCAACAACTAATTTTTGACTAACATCAACAGCGGCTTATTGAATTTAGAATAAAAATTATCTTAAAAGTCCTTTAATTAAAACTTGATGGAGAGCACCCCCACCTCGTAGAAGCCAAAATTTTGAATTATACATACTGGTTCTTGAAAAACCTATCAAGGAGAACTCAAAGGGAATAACAACTTCTTGATGTACTCTTTCTCTATTCACTTTTCCAGTTTCTAATGCATGTAATCCTTTTAGGTATGGCATAAAATTTAGCACAGACTGATCGATAGCTGGATCTACTCCTTTAATTATTTTGGGTTTGAAATTTTTCCGTCTGGATCAATCTGACATCTCAGTAGCACAATTCCATAATCATTTTTCTTAATTGACTCTGTCGGATAAACAATCTTTTCATTAAATGCTCTTTCAATTTCCATGAATGAATTGATCTTAGCATTATTCTGACAATATTGATAAACTTTCGTTCGGGTGTCATCAATAAAGTAAACACTCGTTAGTTTATGCTCCGAATATTGATAGTATAACTCCCTACTATTTATTGAATCATAAAGCGACTCTTCTCCGTTACCCAAGCTGTTTAAAACGGGGGTGCCGTTTATGTCATATACAGATTCATATTTTCTTTCATCCGTAGAGAATTCTCTATGTTTTCTACCGGACTGATAATATGTGATGCTCTTAATTGCTTTATTCTTTTCGAAGAACAGTCGCTTCCGTATTGTACCATTCGGATAGTAATAGATAAATTCTCCATCTTTTATCGTTGGCTTAAATGAAGTAAATCGGCCTTCAAAAATTTTTGTGCCATTAATTTCGTAGTAGGTTATTCTATAAACCGAGTCATTCTGTAATTCAACTGTTGATTGGTAAACACTTCCTTGATAACCTCTTACTTCATTAAATGATGAATTAAAGTATTGTTTAACTTGCAAGTCAGAGAGAATCTTATACTTGTAAAGTTTTATAATGGTAAACATGTTTTCAATTGTGTATTCTCCGGATTTTATTCTTTTGACAATATGTTCTGAGGAACCAAAAACTTCCAAGGCCATATCTTTAAAATCATTCCTTTTTCTTGGGAATATTAAATACTTATCTGAACTGTCGTATTTTACATAATACAGTACTTCTGTAAAGGATGCATTTGTATTGAACTGTTTAAAAAACGAGAGGGATCCAGCTTCTTCTATTACCTCTACAAACAATTGGAGCCTGGTAAATGGCATTTGGCTTTGGCCAACAATATCGGTATAATTTATTGTTGCAAATGAGTCTATCCCGATTACGAAACCAAGACACTGGCTTGCATTTATTGTTGTTGGCTTATCTTGAAGGGAAGCCAACAACAATAAATGCAAGCCAGTGTCTTGGTTTCGTAATCGGGATAGACTCATTTGCAACAATAAATTATACCGATATTGTTGGCCAAAGCCAAATGCCATTTACCAGGCTCCAATTGTTTGTAG
>JANOQB010000071.1:0-5126 GCA_031422215.1 Cytophagales bacterium
TAATTTGTTACCGACTGTCCACGCTTTTTGGACAAACCCATATTATAGTCTGCCGAACCGGTTTTGTCGGTGTGCCCCTCAATGAGGATGTTGGTGTCTTCATATTTGTTCAAGGTCTTTGCCAAGCCTGTTAAATTTTCTTTCGTTCCAGCGGTCAATGTATAGGAATCGAAATCAAACATGAGCCCGGAGTCAAAGGTGATTTTAATTCCTTCGCCCACGCGCTCAACACGGGCACCTTTCAAGTCAGCGCTCAATTCGGCTGCTTGCTTGTCCATCTGGCGGCCAATGATTGCGCCTGTGGCACCACCCACGGCTGCACCAATGATGGCACCCACAGCAGTATTGTTAGACTGCCTGCCAATTACACCCCCTATTACTGCACCCGACCCGGCACCAATGGCAGCGCCTTTCTTTGTGTTGGATGCTTTGCAACCGGCTATCAACTGAACCGCCAGTATGATTACCAGCATCCAACTGATCCGATATAAACTTGATGTTTCTGTTTTCATTTTGATTTTTGTTTATGTGTCTTCTCACTCCTTATATAATAGTGCCAGATTGAATTTTTAGTTGAACCGCATACGTTTAGTATGTAGCCGGGGTTTGACAATTAGGTATTGTACCCGGATTCAAGCCATGCGCTGAAAATCAAGTTTGAGGAATGTTGGGCCCTTTTCTTTTTTTGATGAATTCTATACTCGGCAGGTGTGGAATAAAATCCACAGACTATTTACCTGCTGGGAAAAAAACCAATCAAATTTTCTGGAATCACATAGTTTAAATGGCCTTTTTACCGTGGCATGCTAATTTCAAGTGGTGTGATCAACTAAAAAACACCAACTATGAAAAATTTATCTAAACCCACACTGCTGGTCATTCTGATGACCTTCACATTGGCAACAACCACTCAGGCCTTCTCAACAGTTCCGGTCCCGATAGTCAACCCGATCGAAAAGACAAGCGAAGCCGAATCACAAAAAATGATCAACCGGTTGAATGAGATCAAAGCGATGGAACCATCCTCTCTTACCCGGAGACAAAAGAGAGAATTAAGGAAAGAGGTAAAAACAATTGAGCGCAACCTTCACACCAACAGCAGTGGCGTTTATATTTCCGTGGGCGCTGCAATCATAATCGTGCTCTTGCTTATCCTTTTGTTTTAATCGTTATCTGAAAATAATCAGTTCTACAATTCTTTAAATTTTTAATACAATGAAAAAATTATTTATGTCGTTGGTAGTTATCGCCTCCCTGGCGACCTTATCTGCCAAAGCTCAAAACCTGAGCGAACACTATCACACCGGACTGGGGGTAAAGCTCTGGGGCGATGGAGGTGGGATCACGCTCAAACATTTTGTTGGCAACAACCATGCGCTTGAAGGAATAGGCTACTTCTGGAGAGGCGGCACACGGATAACTGGCTTGTACGAATTCCATCATGATATTATTGGGGCACCAGGACTAAAATGGTATGTGGGCCCAGGTGTGCATGTGGGATTTTACAATCGGTATTATTTCGACAGGTACTACAACGATGGCCGCGGCTCGGGCAGTTATGTTGGCATCGATGGCGTGCTTGGCCTCGACTATAAATTTAACGGTGCGCCCATCAATCTTTCGCTTGACTGGCAGCCTTCATTTGAATTTGGCGACAACCAGGGTTTCATGGGTTCGTGGGGAGGCTTGGGCATTCGCTACACCTTTGAATGATCATACAACAACCATAATTAACAAAATCCATGAAAACAATTTTGAATTTTTTTGCGCTTGCGATAGTACTTGTATTTGCGCAAATGTGCCGATCAAAATCCGAAAAAGAAACTGAAGCCTACGCAAATGCCCCCGTGGAAAATGTGGTTGAGCTTACCGTTGCCGAGAGACGTGAAAAGGTTGAAGCTCAGCGCCTGGCCCAGGCCGAAAGAAGAAGGATTCAATTTGAAGAACGCTTCAAAAATGCACCTTACTATACCGATTCAAAAGGGGTAATAATCTATAATAAGGCCGAAGTGGATCCTTCCTTTGTTGGCGGCAATACGGCCATGATGAAATACCTGAAAGACAACCTGGTATTTCCTAAAGAAGCACAAGATAAAGGCTTGGAGGGAACTGTGTTTGTTGACTTTATCGTAATGGCCAATGGAACTGTGCGCGAGGTGGTAGTGACGGATGAGTCTGATTTTGATATCGATCAAAGCTTTCGCAACGAAGCAATCCGTGTTGTTACCTCCATGCCCAAGTGGGCTGCCGGCCGTCAAAATGGCAAGGCTGTTGATGTTAATTTCAGCTTGCCCATTACATTTCAACTTAACTAATTGAATTACCTAATTTAAAAAACGGTGCGGTTCATTGCCGCACTTTCTTTTCATCCAATAAAAATTTATAACAACAAATCAACTATCAAAATGACACCCAGAACAGAAATCATCAACAACCGGATCGTGAACTCCGTAGCACAATTGGCCAGCTTTCTCAAGCCCGGAGATATTTTCCGCAAGCTTCACAGCAAGACCCAATACAAATTTGCCAAACTAAAACTTGCCGAAAGATTGGTAGTATGTGAAAACCTCGATACCAATCTTTCAGAGCATATCTATTTTAATTCTCCGGTGTTCAAATTGGTATTTATATAAGTCCTCAAGGGCTACTCAGATAAAAGAAAGTTAGTCGTCTCTGCTTGAAGTGGTCTTGACGACTTGATTCAAACGTGAAGGAATGAAGAAGGCAACATCCAGGGTTAAGAAATACTTCATCCTAGCAAGCGGCATCATTCTGGTCACCATTGTTCTGATCATAGCTTTGATCTCCCCCATTGCCAAGTATCTTCTTCAGAAATACGATGTTAAATTTATTGGCCGCGAGCTGGTTGTGGATTGGGTGTATGTAAACCCATTCACCGGCTACGTTCACTTGAACGATCTTAAAATAGCTGAGGAAAAAGGAGACAGTTTGTTCCTGTCAGTGGAAGGTGTGAGCGCCAACTTTGCGCTGGCGAAAATGCTATCCAAAACAATTGAGATATCGGAAATCGTTATCAACAGGCCCTGGGCAAAAATTGTGCAGCAAAAAGATCAATTGAATTTTGATGACATCATCAAATTACTCAAGCCCGATAGCGTGGCCAGCCCTGCCCCTGGCTGGCAATTCACATTTTTGAATACAAAAGTGATTGACGGTGAGTTTCATTATTACGAAAAAGTAATTCCCATTAATTATTTTATAAAAAATGTGAACATCGAAACCACCGGCAAAAAATGGTCGGCTGATACCATCGGTGCCACATTCAATTTTCAGGAAGGGAAAAGCAATGGCACCATGAAAGGTGGCTTCACTATCAACGTAAGCAATCAGGATTACCGCCTGGCTATGGCCGTCCACGACTTTGACCTGGAAATCATCCGGCAATACATTTGGGAACTGATCAACTATGGCATGTTCCGGGCACGCTTGGATGCCAACATTAATGTCCGCGGAAATTTTAGTTCGCAAGACAGCATTAGTATGAAAGGCACCGTGGCCTTGCGCGATTTTCACCTCGGAAAAACCAGTGATGATGATTATTTGTCGTTTGAAAAACTGGCGGTTGTCATGGAGGAACTAAGCCCCGTTCACCATAAGTACCTCTTCGATTCCATCATACTCACGCGTCCGCACTTAAAGTACGAGCGTTATGATTCGTTGGACAATGTGGCTGCCATGTTTGGAAAAAAAGGAAAAAATATTTCGGATGTTACCCAACAACCTGGCCGGTTTAACCTGGTGATAGAAATAGCCCGGTCCATAGAGGTGCTGTCGCGCAATTTTTTTAATAGCGATTATAAAATTGGTAGCCTGGGGATTTATGATGCTGATCTAATATTCAATGATTACTCATTGGCCGAGAAGTTCTCTGTAAAAGCAAGCCCGCTCACCATCACGGCCGATTCCATAAACAAAAATCACAAGCGGGTAGGGCTTTCGGTTGCATCGGGCATCAAACCGTTTGGGTCAGCCAAGTTGTTCATCAGCATCAACCCCAAGGACAGTAGCGATTTTGACTTGACCTATACCATTGAAAAAGTGCCCACCACTACGTTCAACCCCTATTTGATTTCCTATACGTCTTTTGCTGTGGACCGGGGAACCTTGGAGATCAACGGAGCATGGAATGTGCGAAACGGTGAAATAAAAAGCAGCAATCATGTGGTGGTAATCGATCCGCGTGTTACCAAGCGTATCAGGAACAAAGACATGAAGTGGATTCCCATGCCCCTGATCATGTCTTTCATACGCGAGCGTGGAAATGTGATTGATTATGAGGTGCCCATTACCGGTAACTTGAAGGATCCCAAATTTCGTTTGCGCGATATTATTTTCGACCTGATAAAAAATATTTTTGTTAAGCCCCCCACTACGCCCTATCGTGCAGCCGTAAAAAACCTTGAAAATGAAATCGAGAAGTCGCTGACCGTGAAATGGGAAATGCGGCAGCCTGCACTGGGTGCCCATCAACAAAAGTTTGTCCGCAAAATATCAGAATTTTTGAAGGATAACCCGAAAGCGTTGCTCAATGTGCGCCCGTTTGAATATACTTCGAAAGAAAGCGAGTACATTTTGTTTTTTGAAACCAAGAAGAAATATTTCCTGCTGAGCCAGGGCAAGAGCGCGAAGGATTTCACCAAAGAGGATTCACTTAGGGTGTGCAACATGTCGGTAAGGGACGGTGGGCTTGTTGCCCACATCAGTAAAAACCTGAGCGATACGGTCATGTTCACGCTGCAGGAGAAGTGCGTTAATTTTGTTGGGAGCGACCTTGTCAGGGCCCGCCTTCGCTCGTTGGCAAAAGACCGGGAAACATCTTTTCGCGAAATATTTTTAGCCCACGGCACGGACGATCGCCTGAAGATATATGCCAGCAAGATTGATATTCCCTACAATGGTTTTTCCTATTATAAATTAGAATATCCGGGTGAGATACCCAACGCCTTGCACAAAGCCTATCAAAAAATGAATGACCTCAATGATGAAGGGCCGCGTAAAAAATATTTGAATAGGAGAAAGAGAAGCTGAAAGTTCTATTACGGATTGAGAGGACGGAAATTCTAACTATAAGCAAGACCTCCAAGGTTTTTAAAACCTTGGAGGTC
>JANOQB010000072.1:0-4787 GCA_031422215.1 Cytophagales bacterium
GTTAAAGTCGTTGCCCAAATCGGGTGGCTGGCTGAACACAGTAAAAGTGGTATTGGGTTTTGTAGAGATCGCACTCGCCTTCAAGTTTCTTAGCATTGCCGACCAGGCTTTTCATTGGCGCATCTTAGATCGTGAGATCAACCTTGCGATATGGATCGTGATTGTTGTGCTGATTGGCATTTATCTGATGAAAGGGTTCCGCATGCCGGGCGATACAGGCAAAGATGCCGAAGACAAAACGGTGAGTGTGGGGCGCGTATCATTGTCCATGATCGCGTTTGTGTTTGCCGTGTATCTCGTGCCGGGCATGTGGGGCGCTCCGCTAAAAGCGTTGGCCGGATATTTGCCCCCCATGTACACGCACGATTTTAACGTGATCGGAACGGTGGAAGGAAAATCCAAAGGAGTGTGCGATGAACCAAAGTATCGTGACTTCCTTCATCTGCCGCATGGCCTCAGTGGCTACTTTGATTATGACCAGGCCATTGCCTGCGCACGCCAGCAGAACAAACCACTCTTCATTGACTTCACCGGCCACGGCTGCACCAACTGCCGCGAGATGGAAGCCAACGTGTGGGCCGACCCACAAGTGTTGCAACGCTTGCGTGAAGATTATGTAGTGGTTGCTTTATATGTAGATGACAAAACCACATTGCCCGAAAGTGAGTGGCGCACCTCAACGTACGACAAAAAAGTGAAGAAGACCATTGGCAAGCAAAATGCAGATCTTCAAATCACCAACCTGAACAACAATGCGCAACCGTTCTATGTATTGGTTGGCAACGATGAGCGTGTGCTTGTTTCGCCCTTTGGTTATAATTTAAGTGCCGAAAAATTTGCGCGCTTCCTTGATGCAGGAAAAGCCAAGTATAAGGAGTTGTATCCCTAAAGTGGTTTTTGCTATCTTTGAACACTCACTGGTTCGATAACCAGATTTTTTTAACTTTTAACAGGGCGTTTTTTTTGCCACCAATTTTTTATCATGGGTTTGCTTTCATCATCCTCAATTAAAAAAACGCTGATCGTAACAGTCGCATTGGTTGTTTGCGTTATCACTTTTTTTTGGATCGATTCCAAAACCTCGCTGTTTTCGAGGGCCGGAGATTATGCTATCGAACCAGCCACGGTCCACCATGTTGAGCGCGAAGTTATAGCCCCCGTATTTTTGCACGGTATGGTAGTGAACAACCTTCATGTGGTAGAAGACCAGGTGAAACGCAACCAACGCTTTTCAGAATTGCTCAACGGTTATTTCGTTTCCAAACCCGTGATGCAGCAACTTACGCTGTTGCCAAAAAACATATTTGACTTTCGGAGAATTGCCGCCAACAAGAAATATACACTTTTGGTTGAGCACGATTCTCTGAAAACATTGAAAGCATTGGTGTACGAACCCAACCCGGTTGATTACGTTGTGTTTCATTTGAAGGATTCGCTCACGGTAGAAGTGTGCCAGCGAAAAGTTGATACGCTGCAAAGAAACCTTTCCGGGAAAATTGAATCGTCTCTATCAGAAACCATCGAGGCCCTCAATATCTCCCATGAACTCACCAACAAGTTTGTTGATATTTTTGCCTGGCAGGTTGACTTTCAGCATCTGCAAAAAGGCGATCAGTTCAAAATGATCTACGAGGAAAATATCGTTGAAGAAAAAACCATCGGCATCGGAAAAATTTTGGCTGTTTATTTCGAACACTCCGGCAATGGATATTATGCTTTCCCTTTCGATCAGGGCGAGGGGACAGATTACTTTGATGAAGAAGGAAATAGTTTACGAAAGGCTTTGCTCAAATATCCCATCGAGTTCACACGCATCAGTTCGCGCTATTCCAAAAACCGGTTCCATCCAGTAGTAAAAGTATTCCGTCCGCACCTCGGCACCGACTTCGCGGCCTCCACGGGCACACCCATACGCAGCGTGGGCGATGGCATTGTGGAAGAAGCACAATACAAAACCAACAACGGCAACTATGTGAAGGTGCGCCACAACGGAACTTATACCACAGGCTACCTGCACATGTCAAAAATTGCGGCAGGCATAAAGCCTGGCACCCGCGTGAAGCAGGGTGAAACCATTGGCTATGTTGGCAGCACTGGCTTGGCCACGGGCCCGCACTTATGTTATCGCTTTTGGAAAAACGGAGTTCAAGTGGACGCCCTCAAGGTAGAACTCCCTCCTTCGCAACCCGTGAAGGCCGAGTTTTTTCCTTCCTTCCAGAATGTTAGGGAAGCACTTATAAAACGGTTGCAATTGATTGCTTTTCCTGCCTCGACTTCCGAAGTGAAGGTTGCTTCCCGCTGATTTATTTATTCTCACAATTTTTCATCTGCTTTTTAGTTTATAGCTGTGTAACTGATGTTACTCAAAACAATTTAATGGTATGTCAGCCTGAGGGACTCGAAGGCTATTTTGATTGCTCAGGTCAGTTTTCGTCCCGATAGTTATCGGGATCAAACTGACAATCCATTTAGTTTTGCGTAACATCGCATCAGTAAGTAACTTGGGGAATTAATCCTTCTGGATACAACAGAATGTCAAGGCATATACCAACGTTTTTATTTTTATTGTTGAGCTTGGCTGCGAGCGCCCAAAAAGTAGGTGTGGTGCTCAGTGGTGGTGCCGCCAAAGGCATTGCGCATGTGGGCGTATTAAAAGCGTTGGAAGAAAACGAAATTCCCATCGACTACATGGCTGGCACATCGATGGGCGGCATCATCGGAGGCTTGTATGCAGCAGGGTTTAGCCCCCATCAAATTGAGGAAATGGTGTTGTCAAGAGATTTCCTCAACATGATCAATGGCCGCACCGAAGAAGGGCAGAGTTACTACTACTTCAAAAACGATGAAACCTCATCCTTCATCAAACTCAACCTGTCGATGGACTCCGCCTTTGCCGTGCTGTTCAACACCACTATTGCCAATGACTTCGCACTCAATTTTGCGCTGGCAGAAAAAATGGCCCAACCTTCGGCCATCGCCAAAAATAATTTCGACAGTTTGTTTGTTCCCTTTCGGGTGATGGTGTCCGACATCTTCACGCAAACAGAAATAGCTTTGGACAAAGGTATTTTGAGCGATGCGCTGCGGGCCACGCAAACGGTGCCTTTCTTTTACAACCCCATCCGCATTGACGGCAAATATCTTTTTGACGGGGGCATCTACAATAATTTTCCGGTGGACGTGGCCGAAAGGGTTTTTAAACCCGATGTTATTATCGGGAGCAATGTGTCCTCCAAAATTTATGATCACTACCCGTTTGGGGAAGATGAAAAACTCATCTCACGCTCCTTGTTGTACATGATCTTGGACAAATCCGATCCCGCCAAGGTGCCGCCATCAGGGGTTTATATCCAACCCAACCTTTCGCGATTCACCGCCTTTGATTTTGCCAAAGCAAAAACATTGATAGACAGCGGCTATGTGCAAACCATGCGGCAGATGCCAGAGATAAAAAGTAAAATTGCTTTGCGCAGAACATGCGAAGCCGTAACGGAGGCAAGAAACCAGTTCAACAACAAAACACCCGCATTTTTGGTAGAGCAAATTTCCACTGTAGGGTTCAATAGAAACCAGGGAAAATACATCAGCCGTTTTTTTAACAAGACCAAGCCGACACTTACATTCAGTGAGGTGAAAAATGGGTTTTACCGATTGGTGTCAGAGGAATATTTCAATAACCTATACCCAAGTTTTAGCTACGACATTGAAAAGAAAACCTTCAACATGAAGTTGGCCAAGCGACCCAACAATACCTTTCAGGTTGACTTGGGCGGGGTGATAGCAACCCGCAGCATCAGCAATATTTTTTTAGGCGTAAACTATTATCACTTCAACCGGGCTCTTACCCATGCAGAGGTGAATTTTTATGCGGGAGCTTTTTACAAATCTGCGCAGCTAAAAGCGCGCATCAACTTGCCCAACCGGGGCCAGTTCTACATAGAACCAGAAGCCACTTTCAACAAATGGGATTTCTTTCAGGGTGAAGATCTGGTGGTCGGAAATTTTTCGCCAACCATACTCAACCGGATTGATAGGAAGATTGGTGTTAATGTAGGGATACCCGTGGGCAACCAATATAAATTGGTATTGGAAAACTCGTACATCAATAACCGAGACCAATACATCAATGGCAATGTGTTGGTATCAACTGACACCCTCGATGCCCTTCGGATAACTGGAAACAGGCTGGGCGTTTCTTTGTCGTCCAACACGCTGAACAGAAAGCAATACGCCTCGCAAGGCAAACGGTTTGTTTATTCGTTTGATTGGTTTGGCCTAAATGAGGAGCTTGAACCTGGCAGCACTTCGTTGAAACCCGTGACAGAAGAAGTTGACCACAGTTATTTTCGTGCCAGGGTTTCGATGGAGCAATATTTTCTAAAAGGGGTTTACAGCACGGGCTATTTTATCGAGGGGTCACTTTCCAATCAAAGTCCGTTTTCGAGTTACATGGCTTCGGTTATCAACGCACCAGGCTTTATGCCCATTCAGGACAGCCGCACATTGCTATTAGAAAATTTCAGGGCGTTCAATTATGTAGCGGGAGGAGTGCGGAATGTTTTTAAAATAAGACGCAGCCTTGACCTTCGGTTAGAAGGATACCTTTTCAAACCATTGGAAACGTTGATACGGGGCACTGAGCAAGAAACAAAGCTACAGCAAAACCTTACCGACATATATTTTGCAGGTGCGGCCAGTTTGGTGTTGCATAGTTCGGTGGGCCCGGTGGGGCTGAGCCTTAACTATTATGATGATAAGGAAAATCAATTGGGCGTATTGTTGCATGT
>JANOQB010000073.1:0-5550 GCA_031422215.1 Cytophagales bacterium
AAATTGCTGGAAGAAGAAAAAATTGTTGATCTGGTGGCCGGCCCCGATGCCTATCGCGACTTGCCTAACCTTATCATGCAAGTGGATGATGGCGATAAGGCCGTCAACACATTCTTATCGCGCGAGGAAACGTATGCCGATATTAGTCCCGTGCGGCTAAACTCTAATGGGGTCACCGCTTTTATTTCAATCATGCGCGGCTGCGATAATATGTGTTCCTTTTGCGTGGTACCTTATACGCGTGGGCGCGAAAGGAGCCGCGATCCACATTCCATTGTGGCCGAGGCAAAAGATTTGTTTGAAAAAGGATTTCGTGAAGTAACGCTGCTTGGGCAAAATGTGGACTCCTACAAGTGGAGCGCACTCGAAAACAACAAAGCGCGGCTGGAGAAAAACGGAACTGATCAAATCATAAATTTTTCCAGCCTGTTGAACATGGTTGCCAACGTAAGCCCCGCCTTGCGCATACGGTTCTCCACTTCGCACCCAAAAGATATCACAGAAGAAGTGTTGCACACCATGGCCAAACACGAAAACATTTGCAAGAACATCCACTTGCCCGTGCAAAGCGGAAACTCGCGCATTTTGGAATTGATGAACCGCGGCTACGGCCGCGCATGGTATTTCGACAAAGTAAAAAGCATACGCGAAATACTGGGAGAAGAGTGTGGCATCTCGTCCGATATGATTACCGGCTTCCCAACTGAAACAGAAGAAGATCATCAGGAAACCGTTACGTTGATGGATCAGGTGGAGTACGATTTCTCCTATATGTTTTTCTATTCGGAGCGGCCCGGAACACCCGCAGCCAAAAAACTGAAGGACGATATTCCGGTGGAAATAAAAAAACGGAGGCTCAACGAAATCATTGATAAACAAACCGAGATTTCATTGAGGCGCAACAAAAAAGATGTGGGCAAAATATTTGAAGTATTGATTGAAGGATTTTCGCGAAGGTCGGATGAACATTTGCAGGGAAGGAATTCACAGAACAAAGTAATCGTGTTCCCCATGGAAAATAAATCGAAAGGCGAGTACGTCCATGTGTTGGTGGAAGGATATACCCGTGGCACGTTGACCGGAAAAATAGTTAAGTAGTTAATTTGATTTCTTCTTTTTGATGTGAAAAACATTCGACTTGTAAACTTATCGGTCATTGACTGCCAACTGCCTTCTGCCCACTGCCTACTTTTAAAATAGAATGAATAGAAACTAAACTAAGCAATGGCCATCACAGATTCGGAAATACAAAGCGTAAAGCAGCGATATGGAATAATGGGCAATTCACCTTTGCTAAATAATGCTGTACGGGTGGCTATGCAGGTTTCGCCTACTGATATGTCGGTGCTCATTACTGGTGAAAGTGGAAGTGGCAAGGAATCCTTTTCTAAAATCATTCACTTTCAGAGTGCGCGCAAACACGGGCAGTTCATTGCCATAAACTGTGGCTCCATTCCCGAAGGCACTATCGATTCAGAATTGTTCGGTCATGAAAAGGGTTCATTTACCGGAGCGCACGAATCGCGTAAAGGATATTTTGAAGTGACCAACGGTGGCACCATGTTCCTGGACGAAATCGGTGAGATGCCCCTTGGCACACAAGCCCGGCTCTTGCGCGTACTTGAGAATGGTGAGTTTATTAAAGTGGGCTCCTCCAAAGTACAAAAAACAGATGTGCGTGTGGTGGCCGCCACAAACGTGAACCTGCTGGTGAAAGTTGAGCAGGGGAAATTCCGCGAAGACCTTTATTACCGCCTAAGCACCGTGCCCATTTATGTTCCCCCTTTGCGGGAGCGCGGAAAAGACAGCGAACTTCTTTTCCGAAAATTCGCTACCGACTTTGCCGAGAAATATCGCGTAAAGCCAATTACCCTTACGGAAGATGCCAAAGAAATATTGTTGAAATACCGTTTTCCGGGAAACATACGCCAGCTTAAAAACTTGGTAGAACAGATTTCAGTGCTGTCGTCAGAAAACAAGGAGATCAACTCGGAAATACTAAGCCATTATATTCCAAAAGAATCTAACCTGCCAGCACTCTATAAAGACCAGCACGGGCAAGACAATATTTCGGAGCGCGAAATACTCTATAAAATACTTTTCGATTTAAGAAAAGATATGAACGACCTTAAAAAAGTAGTTCTCGACAGCATTGCCAACCCGGCCCAGGCGCAGCAAATTTTAAAAGACAACTCGGGATTGTTTGAAGGCATACAGGAAGAAATAAAACCTTCGCATGAGCCAGTGGTTTTAAACCTTAACTCAAACGACAAGGCCAATGGGCAGAACGAAGAAGAATTTCAGGACATAGCCCACGAAGCCGAAGACGATTCACTTTCTATTGTAAAGAAAGAAAAGGAACTGATCATGCGGGCTTTGCGAAAGAACAACAACAAGAGGAAATACGCGGCACACGATTTGGGAATATCCGAGCGCACACTCTACCGAAAAATAAAAGAATACGAGCTTGAAGAATAAATTATTATTAGTTGTCATTTCACTTTTGCTCGCTGGCACCACGCTTTCAATACAAAGTTGCCGTTACTCCATGAGTGGTGCATCCACCAATGCGGAGACCATACAGATAGATGATTTTTTTAACAACACCGATTTGGGCCCCGCCAACCTGGGTGCTACGTTCACCAACAAACTAAAAAATTATTACCAGCAGAATTCGAGTTTGCGCGTGGTGAAAGAAAACGGCCAACTTACTATGGAAGGCATTGTGACCACGTATCAGATAAGCCAGGTAGCGCCTGTTTCAGGGGTGGGCAATTCTGGCGACCTGGCGGCACTCACCCGCCTCACCATTGCCGTTAAAGTAAATTATGTGGATACGCTCGAACCTAAAAATAATTTTAAAGATCGCTCATTCAGTTTCTATGCCGATTTTCCCAATACGCAAGACCTTAATACCGTTCAGGAAAGCCTCGAGAAAAAAATAATGGAACAGATATTTATTGATCTGTTCAACGCAACGTTGGCCAACTGGTAAATCAGGTCATCTAAAAAATCGCCCATAAAAATCATTTGAATTTTACAGGGGCTCTTCCTTCGTTAGCTCAATACCAACCTTAGTAGGCATAGGAGAGAAAGTGGGACAAACCTTACCTTATTGTGGTTGGCTGACTAAAATCCAAGATAAGGTAATAAGGTTTTGGTTCTCTGGCTTACCGTTTTCTATTAAGGTTCAAAATTTTCGATTGACGATTTGTCAAAGTTATTTTGACAAATTCCCTAAACGATTCTTTGAACAGGTATTTTCTGACAAAAATCATTTTCTAAGCTAATTACCATCATGTAACAAGGATGCTGGCTACACCTACTTTTAGTCTTGATAACAGACTTAACCCCAAGCCATGCAACTTGAAAAAATTCAGTACGACAATGCCATTGTCAAAGCCTTCATTATCGCCACGGTTATTTTTGGAATTGTAGGCATGACCGTGGGCCTGTTGGCCGCCATCCAACTTTTTTATCCGCTGTTCAATTTTGATCTACAGTATGTCACCTTCGGCCGCATTCGTCCGCTGCATACCAATGCAGTGATCTTTGCTTTTGTTGGCAACGCCATGTTTGCGGGCGTCTATTATAGTATGCAGCGCTTGCTAAAGGCGCGGCTCTTTAATGACACACTCAGTTGGGCACACTTCTGGGGTTGGCAGCTTATCATTTTGGCCGCAGCAATTACGCTTCCGTTGGGCTTCACCACGTCCAAAGAGTATTCAGAACTAGAGTGGCCCATTGATATTGCCATTGCCATCGTGTGGGTAGTGTTTGGCATCAACATGATTGGCACCATCATCAAGCGGAGAGAAGAACACATGTATGTGGCCATCTGGTTTTACATCGCCACCTTTATTACCGTTGCCGTGTTGCACATTGTAAATTCTTTTGAGATTCCGGTGAGCCTGTTCAAAAGCTACTCGTGGTATGCGGGTGTGCAAGATGCGCTGGTGCAATGGTGGTATGGCCACAATGCGGTAGCCTTTTTCTTAACCACGCCCTTCCTGGGGATGATGTATTACTTCTTGCCCAAGGCAGCCAACCGGCCTGTATATTCTTATCGCTTGTCGATCATCCATTTTTGGTCGTTGATTTTTATTTATATCTGGGCTGGCCCGCACCACTTGCTATATACCACGCTGCCGGATTGGGCGCAGTCGCTGGGTGTTGTGTTTTCTATTATGCTGATTGCTCCATCGTGGGGCGGCATGCTCAATGGGCTGTTCACCTTGCGTGGAGCCTGGGACCGTGTGCGTGAAGATGCCGTGCTTAAATTTATGGTGGTAGCAGTAACTGCTTACGGCATGGTCACTTTGGAAGGCCCACTCCTATCATTAAAAAATGTAAACGCCATTGCTCATTATACCGATTGGATTGTAGCACACGTGCATGTAGGCGGCCTGGGTTGGAATGGTTTCCTGATTTTTGGAATGTTGTATTGGATGATCCCACGCATGTGGGATACAAAATTATATTCACCCAAATTGGCCAACCTTCATTTTTGGATAGGCACGCTGGGCATCGTGTTCTATGCGTTGCCCATGTATGTGGCCGGTGTGGTGCAAAGCCTGATGTGGAAAGAATTTGCTGCCGATGGCTTTCTCAAATATCAAAATTTTTTAGAGACTACTACTCAAATTTTGCCGCTCTATATGTTGCGTGCGTTTGGCGGTTTCTTGTATTTGACCGGTGTGTTCGTTATGGTTTATAACCTGATGAAGACGGCCGCATCCGGAAAATTTATCGCCAATGAAGAAGCAGAAGTTTCGCCCCTTATAAAAACGGTTCACACAGGTAGCCACTGGCACCGCGTGCTGGAAAGTAAGCCTGTTATTTTCACGGTGCTCGCCTTGGTAGCTATCCTGATCGGTGGTGTGATCGAAATGGTTCCAACCTTTTTGATCAAGTCAAACATTCCCACCATTGCAAGTGTGAAGCCTTACACCCCGCTTGAGATACATGGTCGAGATATTTATATCCGCGAAGGGTGTGTGGGCTGTCATTCGCAAATGATACGCCCATTCCGATCGGAAGTGCAACGCTACGATCCCAAAGGGGGCGAATATTCGAAGGCTGGTGAATATGTATATGACCATCCATTCCTGTGGGGATCGAAACGCACGGGCCCGGATTTACATCGCACCGGTGGCAAGTATGCCGACAGTTGGCACTATCGCCACATGCTCACGCCACAAGAAGTGAGCACGGGTTCTATCATGCCCGCTTACCCGTGGTTGTATGAACAGGAAATTGACAAGAATTCTACCGCAGCAAAGATCAATGCCCTCCGCACCATAGGTGTGCCGTACGAAGCTGGCTATGAAAATATCGCCAACGATGACCTTGACAAGCAGGCGCAACGTATGGTGGACAACCTGCAATTGGAAGGTTATGAGACTACCAAAGAATCGGAAATAATAGCACTGATTGCCTACCTGCAACGGCTGGGTGTGGATATTAAAGCAGAAAAAGCGGCCACTGTAAACAAATAAAATCATGTACAAAAATATCCTTCAAGACATCGACCACATCGCCATCTGGCCC
>JANOQB010000074.1:0-2334 GCA_031422215.1 Cytophagales bacterium
CGTTTCTTCATACTTCCAAAAATAATAGTGGGTTTTGTTTTTCGGATCGTGTGAGTAGGTGCGTACCTGTAACCCGGATAAGGATGGGAAAAAATTCAAACTATCAATCGGAGGTGTCTGTTTTACTTCCACGAGATCAGAAAAATATTTTTTCCCCGATGTCAACTGAATTCGTAATCTGTATTTCTCGGCTGGATCAACGGTTAAGAATCTTTCATAAACACCATCTGAGGATTCGTTCAGTAGAACTTTTAATTGATTTTCATTTTCAAGATATACCGTTGCCGAAGTTTCCGCATTAAAATTTCCAGATTCATTCAAGTTTACCGAGCGGCTAAGCTTTACGGTAACCTTCTGATTGGTTGCATCTAAAAATCCATCTACAACGAGATATTGAGCATTGTCTTTAATCTGGGGTATGGGATACGGTTCTATACAAGCTGAAACCATAAGCCCTGCCACAATTCCCAGCCATCTCTTTAACAAGTTCATCAGAAGCGGAAGTTATAGGTTAAGGTAGGAATAGGTCGCGCGAAAATAGACAACTGATAGCCCTTGATAATTCCTTCTTTGGAAACGAAGTAAACACTGTATGCATTGTTTCGTCCGGTCAGATTGTAAACCGAGATAGTCCAAGAGCCATGTGCCAGTTTTTTTATTTTATGATTGCCTTCAATGTTCAAGCCAACATCTATCCTAAAATAATCGGGTATGCGGAATTCATTTCTTTCGGAGTAGGCAAGACGCGCACTTCCGTTGAGTTCATATTTTGCCAAAGGCAAAGTAATGGGCCGGCCTGTACTGTATGTGGTGTTTGCGGAAAAACTGAACCGTTGATTGAATTTGTAATTGCCGATAAAGTTTACCGCATGTGGCTTATCGAAATTAGCTGGATAGAATTTTCCTTTATTAACTGTTTCAGAAGAGAAAGAACTTTGCGTTTGTAGCAAAGAGCGCGAGTAGGTGTATGTTAACCAACCATTTAATTTTCCGGCAGGCTTTTTCAATAGCAATTCAATGCCATACGCTTGGCCACGGGTTTTTATCACATCAGTTTCTATGGTTTGGTTCAAAAATAACACCGCACCATTTTTAAAGTCAAGAAAATTTTGAATTGATTTAACATATCCCTCCATGGAAAATTCAAAAAGGCCTTTTGGCGAATTGTGATATAACCCAATAGATAACTGATCGCCAATCTGAGGCTTCAAATGTTGGTCGCTTAGTTTCCACACGTCTGTTGGAGAAATGGCAATGGTGTTGCTGAGCATGTGAATATATTGCCGTGTCCGGTTATAGCTCACCTTGATTGAGGAGTTTCTGGAGAGCAGGTACCGGGCCGATAGTCGCGGTTCAACACCACCGTATTGTGCAATACGCTTACTTGAATAAAAAATGGTGTCTTGAATGTTGCTTTGTTCCATTGGAAGGTAGGCTGCATAATCATAAACGGTGCGAGGACCCAAGAAACTAAAATAAGAATAACGGATACCCCCATACACACTTAGCTTATTGCTGAATTCGAAATTGTCGCCTGCATAAAGAGCATTTTCCCTTCCACGCTCCCGCTGAGTATTTTCTGGGACGATCAACGATTCGGCCCCGTTTGGTACTATCTCGCCTGGGCTCAGATCATAGTTGATGGAACTCGCTCCGAATGTTAAAATATGTAATGGATTTAGGTAATAGCTAAAATCCGCTTTTGACGTGAACAGCTTTATTTGGTATGAAAACCGAAAAGCGTTAACGGGGTTTCTGTTGGAGGAAAGTGAAAAATCATATTGGCTCAAGGAGGAGCCAAAGACCCCGTAAAATTTATTGTTGAAGATCCGCTTATATTTAATCCCCGCATTTCGGTCTTGATATTGATAGATCGTGTCGCTATTGAGCTTGAATTGGTCGTGGCTCATATACATTGAAACATATAGATTATCTTTTTCACTCAAGGTTGAACTCACATTTGCATTCACGTCATAGAAGGATGCCTGGCTGTTTTGAAATTGTTTGGAGTCAACTTGTTTTAATAACCAATCGGAGTAGGTTGATCGGCCACCTACCAAAAATGAAACTTTGTCCTTTATGATCGGACCCTCCAGTGCCAGCCTGCCCGTGATGGGACTGATCCCACCGAGGGCCGTAAATTTTTTCTTGTTCCCTTCACGCACCGAAACATCAAGCACAGAGGAAAGCCTTCCTCCATAATCTGCTGTGATACCACTCTTAAACAATTCAGCACTTTTTAAAATATCGGGATTGAACGTGGAAAAAAATCCAAATAGGTGCGATGGATTGAAGATCACCGCATCGTTCAATAAGATTAAATTTTGGCTGGTG
>JANOQB010000075.1:0-9339 GCA_031422215.1 Cytophagales bacterium
AAATCTGGCGGCACCCCGATAAAAATCGGGGCTGGGATATCCGTTCCAAGCCTGCCTGACCGTTATGCATATCCATCCACCCACAAAGCCCACGCTCAAAGCTAACGCACTTCGGGCTTTTCACTGCTATCCCTTGCCGAAACTGATCTATGCTAAGAAACTGTCCGCATGGCATGAGGCTCTTGACAAGATAATTTGAATTTTTCGTTTACAGGCCATATCATTTCATTGGATGGTTGGCACACTCAATCCAACGTGTCATTGCGGGCGAGGGAACAATTTTTATTTTTGTTTACAAGCAAACGAGACCCTGCCTACCGGACAGGTAGGCAGGAATCCCGATAAGGCTGAATTCCATTTCAATGAGATCGCGGGTCGGGCCCGAAATGACATTAGTTGATAACTTGCGTACGCAAAAAAATGAATGAGAAACAACTATTTCGCTTCAAGCATTTTTCAATAGACCATAACCACTCCGCCCACAAGGTTGGCACCGATGGTGTGCTTCTTGGTGCGTGGGCCGATGTAAACAATGTTTCGCGCATATTGGATGTGGGCACCGGCTCCGGTGTGATTGCTCTCATGATGGCCCAGCGCACCATGCCCCACGTGTTGGTTGATGCCATTGACATAAGCTTAAAGGACTGCGAACAGGCAAAAGAAAATGTGGAGGCTTCGCCCTGGCCAAAAAATATCTGTGTCAAAAATACGGCACTTCAAAAACTGAAGGCACCACCCTACGATCTGATCATAAGCAACCCACCTTTTTTTATTGATAGTGCCAAGCCGCCCACACCCGAACGCACAAGGGCAAGGCATACGGAAACACTGCCACCTGAAGAACTGCTGTTTCATGCGAAGAGACTTTTATCCCCGCAAGGGAAACTTTGCTTGATCCTTCCTGTGGTGGAAGCCAAAAAATTTATTGCCCTTGCCGAAAACACCAAGTGGCATTGCACCAGGCTTTGCGAATTCCGTGCACGGGCCAGCAAACCTGTGGAGCGTTCACTTTTTGAACTTCGCCTTCACAAAGAAGTTATCCGAAAGGAGTCGTTGATCCTGTATGGCAATAATGGGGAGTGGAGCGATGGTTATAAAAACCTGACAAAGGATTTTTACTTGAAATTGTAATTGCCGTCACAGGGAAGTCATTTATTCCATTTATCAAATTTCAATGAATGCATTGTTGCCCTGCATTATATTTGCGCCTTAATTTTTAAGACGGTGCGTTTGATCATTCTCACTTTGTTCTGTTTGGGTTTCGGCTTCCACGCTATTGCGCAGCCCCATATCACCATCCGAAAATCAACGGCCCCCATTACCTTAGATGGAAACCTGGACGAACCCGATTGGGCGGTGGCTGATGTTGCAACAAATTTCCAACAGCAATTTCCAAGCGACTCGGTGCAGGCCACCGGCCAAACAGAAATAAGGCTTACGTATGATGAAAAATTTATTTATGTGGGCGCCAAGATGCGCAATCCCGGCAACAGGAATTTTGTAACACCTTCGCTGCGCAGGGATTATCGGGGGGAAGCCAACGATGGCATTTCGGTGGTGTTCGATACATTCAAAGACAAAACCAATGCTTTCACGTTTGGCGTTAACCCGTTTGGTGTGCAACGCGAAGGACTGATAGCCAATGGGGGCGGTGTGGGCCGCGAGGATTTTTCACTTAGCTGGGATAACAAATGGTTTTCGGAAGTGAAAATATATGACGACTACTGGATTGCCGAGATGGCCATTCCCTTTAAAACCATTCGCTTCAAAGCAGATTTGTCGAGTTGGAACGTAAATTTCTATCGCATATCGAGCCATTATGCCGAGCGCACTACTTGGTCGCCCGTGCCACGCAACTTTGACATTGTGAACCTGGCTTTTAGCAAAGAATTGCGTTGGGACAAACCCCTGCAACATCCGGGTGGCAATGTTTCCCTGATCCCATACATGGCAGGCAACACGCAACGGAACTTTCAAGACAACATTCCCACCGATTCAAAAATGCAATTGGGTGGCGATGCCAAAATCGGGATCGGCCCGGCACTGAATTTAGACCTCACCTTGAACCCCGACTTCTCGCAAGTAGAAGTGGATGAGCAGGTGACCAACTTGGACCGGTTCGAAATTTTCTTCCCCGAACGAAGGCAGTTCTTCCTCGAAAATGCGGACTTGTTTTCAAATTTTGGCATGGAAGGAATCCGGCCTTTTTTTTCAAGAAGGATTGGTGTGGCGAAAGATGCATCAACAGGGCAAAATATCCAGAACACCATATATGGAGGCGCCCGCCTGAGCGGGAAAATCAACAACAACACGCGCATAGGCATTCTGAACATGCAAGCGGGAGAAGACCCAACCATCAATTTGCCCAGTACCAACTACACGGTGGCCACGCTGCAACAAAAAGTATTCTCGCGTTCAAACATCGGCATGATCCTGATCAACAAGCAAGCCTTTCAAGATTCCATCGGTGGAAGTTTCAATGGCATGCCAACCGATTTTTCGCGAGTGGCCGGAATGGATTTCAACCTCGCCAGTAAAGACAACCGATGGAGCGGCAAAACATTTTATCACCATTCGTTTGATGAAGAAAAGAAAGATTCGGCATTTGCCTATGGCGGTGTGCTCAACTATGCAACGTTGAAATGGAATTTCAGTGTGGTTACCCGTAGTGTGGGCGCGAACTATAGTCCGGAAGCTGGATTTGTGAGGAGGACCGATATTAGGCAACTGGCTTCAACCAATTGGTATAACCTCTATCCCGCCAGGGGAATTGTTCAAAGCCACGGGCCCGGTTTTGACTTTGACATGATCGGAAACAAGACCTACGGCTTTTTGGATTGGGATTACAATTTTATGTACCGCATGCGGTTTAAGAGCACAGCCATTTTCACGATGAGGCTAAGAGAGCAATACACTTACTTGTTCAATCCGTTTGACCCCAGTGGAAAAAATGGGTTGAAGCTGGACGCAAACACCGACTATAGAAATTATTTGTTCGTGGCCAACTTTATCTCCAACGCGCGAAGACGGTTCTTTTTTGATTTGAGCACACGATCGGGTGAATATTTTAATGGCAACCTGATAAACTTAGTGGGGGTACTCACCTATCGCTATCAACCGTGGGGCTTTGCCTCGCTCAATTTCAGTTACAACCGCATCCGACTGCCAGCCCCCTACAGCAGTTCCAATTTGTGGCTGATCGGCCCGCGCATTGACTTGACATTTTCGCGCAAAGTTTTCTGGACAACGTTCATCCAATACAACAGCCAGATCAACAACCTGAACATCAACAGCCGCTTTCAATGGAGGTTCAAACCAGTTTCCGATCTCTTCCTGGTTTACACCGACAACTACTTTGCCGAATCGTTTGAGAATGGCAGTGTCTTTTATATTGGCCAACCTAAAAGCCGCGCATTGGTGCTGAAGCTCACTTATTGGTTGAATCTGTAGAAAGTTCCGAGTTTTGAGTTACGGGTTTAAGGCGTGGTTCACATTTCAGAAAATTTTTACACCCTGATTAACAAATACTTAACAACAAATAAATAGATGTTTAAACATCTTTTTACAAAACTGGTGTTATACTTGCATCTCGAAATCAAACATTAACAAAAAAAACAAAAACAAAAACACATGAAAAAATTAAATCTAATGGCCGCCTTGTTATTGATGGCCGGCATGGCAACAGCACAAGCCACATGGAAGATCGACAAAGTTCACTCTAAAGTCGGCTTCAGCGTGGTGCACATGGTAGTGGCCGAAACAGAAGGCAAGTTTACTGATTATGAAGGCAGCGTGATCAGCAAGACCGAAGACTTCGATGGTGCTGAAGTTGAGTTTACTGCAAAAGTTGCTTCTATCAGCACAGAAAACGAAAGACGTGACGGCCACCTCAAGTCGCCCGATTTCTTTGAAGCTGAGAAGTATCCAGAAGTAAAATTCAAAGGTACACTTGCAAAAAAAGCTGGCAAATATACCTTGACTGGTAAATTGACCATGAAAGAAGTTACCAAAGATGTGACCTTCGATGTTACCTATGGTGGCACTGTAAACACAGGCCGTGGCTTCAAAGCCGGATTTAAATTTACTGGCGCAATCAACCGTCAGGATTACGGTGTGAAGTGGGCGAACAAAGTTCAGGATGGTGGAGCTGTAGTGAGTGACGAAGTAACCATTATCTGCAAAATCGAATTGGACAAGCAGGCATAATCAAAAAAATTTAAGGGGAGCCAAAAACTCCCCTTCTTTTTTTATGACCATCGAAGAAGAAATAAAGCAAACAAAATTTAAGAGCGCACACCACAAGGCCGTGCTCAACTTGCTGTTTACTGCCAGCTGGATACAAAACAAGCAAAAAGAATATTTTGAACCCTTTGGGGTAACCTGCCAGCAATACAACATACTTCGGATACTCAGGGGCAAACATCCCGAACCAATCTCTGCTGTAGAAATCAAAAGCCGTATGTTAGATAAGCACTCCGATGTTTCGCGGTTGCTGGACCGCCTCATTGGAAAAAAATTAGTTGTCAAGAACAAATGTCCCAACGACAAACGGGCCAGTAACATCAGCATTGCCTTATCCGGAATGGCCTTGTTGGAAAAATTAGATCAGGCCATCAACAACATCGATAACCAAATGCTGAAGCTCTCCAAAGAAGAATCAAAGCAGCTAAGTGATCTGTTGGACAAAGGCAGAGGCTAAATTTTATCAAACTCTTCCCTCACAAAGTCCATCAATTCTTTTATGTATTCCCTGCTAAAATCAAATTTGATATTGGAGGCTTCGTAAATTTCTGGTATGGTGGTGAGGTTGCCCAATTTCAAGGCGTTCATATATCCTTCCAATCCTTTTTGTTTATCACGTTTATAATTTCGCCACAAGGCAATCGCGCCAAGCTGAGCCATGCCATACTCGATGTAATAAAAAGGCACTTCATACAAATGCAATTGCTTTTGCCAACCAAAATCCCTTCCCTCTTCCAGCCCGTTCCAATCCGTTACCGGATCGGCAAAGCGCGCAAATACCTGGTTCCAGTTTTTCTTTCGCTCGTCCGGTGTGTTTGTTGGGTTTTCATAAAGCCAATGTTGAAACTGGTCGATGGTTGCCACCCAAGGCAGTGTTTCAATAATGTCTTCCAATTGCTCGCGCTTTGCCCTGCGCAAATCTTCTTTGTTGGGAAAGAAAATATCCCACGCATCCATCGAGATCAATTCCATGGACATGGAAGCCAGCTCGGCCACCTCCATCGGTGGGGATTTGAAATCACCCAATGCCAACTCTTTGGTAAGGAAGTTATGAACAGCATGACCACCTTCGTGCATGATCGTAGTCATGTCGCGCATGGTGGAGGTGGCGTTCATAAAAATAAATGGCACCCCAATTTCAGCGAGCGGATAGTTGTAACCACCGGGGGCTTTTCCTTTACGGGATTCAAGATCAAGATGGCCCATTTCTTTCATGATGGAAAGGCATTGACCCAGGAAAGGATCTATTCTGCGAAAGCATTCAATGGATTTCTCAGTCAAGTCCTTTCCATTTTCAAAGGCTTTAAGCGGTTCACGGCCTTCGGGGTCCACGGCTTTATCCCACGGGCGCAAGGCTGAAACTTTTAATTTCTCTTTTCGCTCCTTGCTTAATTGGTTGAGGATGGGCAGCACTTCGCTGGCGATGGCCTTGTGAAAATCAAAACAATCTTTTGGTGTGTAGTCAAATCTGCCATACGCCTTGAACATGTAGTCGCGGAAATTTTCGAACCCTGCATTCACCGCCACCTGATTTCGCAAAGCAATCAATTTGGAGAAGAGATCATCCAGTTCAGTTTTGTCCTTGAGCCTGCGCTGAGAAATTTTTTGGTAGGCTTCTTCCCGCTTGGCGCGATCGGTGGATTGCAAAATCACTGCCGCCTGTTGCAGCGTAAGTTCCTTCCCATTGATCTCCACCATCATGGCTCCAGACAACTGCGCATACTTTTGGGTTTCGGTATTGATCTGAGTGAACAAAGGAATGTTTTCTTCGCGAAATAGTTCGATGTCTTTCTTCATGTTCCTGATCAAAATTTTAAAACCCGGCTCATGTTCCAGTTCAGATAGAAAAGGAGATGCCGCCATTTTTTTATTTAGCAGATCGGAAAGCGGGGCTATTTTAGGCTGAATGTTCTCAATAAAATCCTGATAGTTTTTGCTGTGCTCTTCGTTGTCGGTATAGCAGGTCATTTTTATGTAACGCCAACCAAGGTCTTCGCTGATCATCGATTCAAGTTCGCTGCGATGGTGCAGCCATTGCCTCAAGCCGGACACATCTTTAATGGGTACTTCCGCAAGGGAGTCGAAATAAGGTTTTAGATTTTCCCAGGTAGTGATCAAAAAATTTTCGGGAAGGAAGATGCGCCTTGGGCGTGTCGGTATTTTAATTTGCTCTATTTGCATAGCTGTTTAAAGTGAGCCGCAAAATAGTGATTCGCAAATGATTTTTAGAAAAGATATTTCCATGAAAAAATTTCCGCAAAATTCATAGCTGATTTTTCATACCTTCCACAAAAAAATACCACCCATGAAATCCTCCCTATTGATAATGGCATTGCTGTTAGCGGCATGCAGCACAAAAGAAATAAGAACAATCGGCAGCATTGAACGTACCGATGCCGCGCTGGATGAAATAATTTCAACAGACGCTCCCATAGAAATTATTGGCGAAGGCTATGAATGGAGTGAAGGGCCCGTGTGGATCGAGAAAGAAAAAATGTTGCTCTTTACCGATGTACCTAAAAATATTATCCACCAATGGACCGAAGGCGGTGGAGCGGTGCCCTATCTTACACCATCAGGGTTTGTTGGCGACTCCACGCGCAGCCGCGAGCCCGGAGCCAACGGTTTGTTGCTGCACAACGACTCGCTGATATTATGCCAACACGGCAACCGGCAAGTAGCAAAAATGAATGCCCCGCTCAACAATCCTAAATCAGATTTTATTCCGCTCGCATTCGCCTACAATGGCAAGCGCTTCAGCAGCCCCAACGATGCAGCCTTTAGAAACAATGGCGATTTGTTTTTCACCGATCCACCTTATGGTTTACAAAATTTAGATGACGATGTTGACAAAGAAATCCCATTCAACGGGGTTTACAAAATTTCCAAAAACGGATCTGTAACACTGCTGGTCGATTCAATCACTAAGCCCAATGGCATTGCTTTTATGCCGGGAGAAAAAAAATTCTTAGTGGCCTGTTCCGATCCCGCCAAGGCGATCTGGTATGAGTTTGAACTTGACGAATCTGACTCGGTGACAAATGCACGGATATTTTATGATGCCACTTCATCCACAGGAACTGAAAAAGGATTGCCCGATGGATTGAAAATAGACAGCCAAGGAAATGTGTTTGCCACCGGCCCTGGTGGAGTTTGGATCTTTAATAAGGATGGAAAAGTGCTGGGGAAAATAAAATTGCCCGAAGCCTCGGCCAACTGCGCCCTTTCGCCCGATGAGAAAACACTTTACATCACATGCGATATGTATTTGCTCAGAGTGAAAATGAGATAACCCAATGCCTAATTCCTCATGCCTAATGCCCAACCCCCAATCCCCAATATATGTTCCCCATTATAATTGACATTCTCGGGTGGATCGGCTCCATAGAAGTTGTGGCAGCTTATGGCCTCAATAGTTATCAAAAAATAAAATCCGATTCGCTCACATTTCAAGTACTTAATTTTTCGGGGGCAATCTTTTTGATCATCAACAGTGTTTACAAAGAAGTCTATCCGTTTACGTTCATCAACTCGGTGTGGGCAGTGATTGCGATAGTGGCCATTGTTGGAATTGTGAAAAACAAAAAAGCGAAAGATTGACGGCTGCCGAAAAAAATATTCAGATACAACGCCTCGTAGTGGTGGTGGCCATCGTGTTGCTCGCTATCAAGTTTGTAGCCTATTATTTAACAGACTCCGTAGCCATCCTTACCGATGCATTGGAAAGCATCGTAAATGTGGTAGCAGGAATTTTAGGATTGTACAGCCTGATCGTGTCGGCCCGTCCCCGCGATGCAGACCATCCTTACGGTCATGGCAAAGTGGAGTTCCTTTCTTCGGCCGTGGAAGGCACGCTGATCGTGATTGCAGGCATACTCATCCTTTTCGAATCCATTCATGCCTTGGTCTATCCGCGCGAACTTCACCAGTTGAACATCGGCCTTGTGCTGATCGCCATCACGGCAGTTGTCAATTTCCTGATGGGCACCTGGTGCGTTCGCACAGGCCGCGATCACAATTCGTATGCACTTATTGCCAGCGGCAAACATTTGCAAACCGACACCTACTCAACATTGGGCATTATAGCCGGACTGCTTGCCATTTATTTTTTGAAATTAAACTGGTTGGACAGTGCTGTCGCCATATTCTTTGGCGGGCTCATTCTTTACAACGGATATAAAATCGTGCGCCAGTCCGTGGCGGGCATCATGGATGAAACCGATCAGGAACTGCTATCAAAAATGGTGGCCGTGCTAAACCGTGAAAGAAAAGAAAACTGGATTGACCTTCACAATGTGCGCATCATAAAATACGGGCCCGTGCTTCACCTTGATGCACACATCACCATCCCCTGGTATTTGAATGTGCACGAGGCACACAACGAGATAGATGCATTGGCCTCTCTGGTGCGGAAAGAATTTGGCGAAACGCTTGAGTTGTATGTACACTCCGATGGCTGCCTCGATTTTTCATGCCGTGTGTGCACTAAGCAAAATTGCAACGTGCGAAAACATACCTTCGAAAAAAAAATTGAATGGACCATTGAAAATATTTCATCCAACAGAAAGCATCAGTTTGATTCGCGTTGATATTCAATCAGAAAGGGTGACACAAGCATCGTCAACGTCAAGTATCTTCTCCGTCTCGGGACGATACCCAAATCAGACTGTGTGTCGCTCGAAAACATCGTCCCCGAAACAGGAGACGATGTTAGACAAAAAGGGTGACACAAACATCGTCAGAGTCAAGTATCGTCTCCGTCTCGGGACGATACACATATCAGACTATGTGCTGCCCGAAAACATCGTCCCCGAAACGGAAGACGATGTTAGACAAAATATGGATTTTATGAGAAATCGTTGGCAATTCAATAGTTCAAGATTCAAATTAAATTTTATGAAAAAATTGGTACTACTCTCGATCCTCATTTTTCACCTTCAACTAACTCACGCACAAACATTCGAAACAAAAATCAACGAGTTTGATTTGTATGTCGAGAATTCGCGTAAGCTCTATCAGGTGCCTGGCCTAGCAGTGGCCGTAGTGAAAGATGGCAAAGTCGTTTTTAAAAAAGGATATGGCGTGCGGAAGTCCGGA
>JANOQB010000076.1:0-3727 GCA_031422215.1 Cytophagales bacterium
GTGCCCAGGTAGGGCCAAAACATTTTCTGCACCTGCTGCCACACTTCGTTTACTTCAATCACATTACTTTTCTTTTTGTCGTAAAGCACTAGGTAGGCATTGATGGCCGCCAGCCCCACCACAAAACTGATGGTGAGGAACACGAACATAAGGATCATCTGTAACCAAAAACTCACCGACAAAAAGTAGTCCGATCCATTTTCGGCATTGGCACCGCCCGCTTGCATGGCCTGTGTAAAATTCATCAAGTCACCGATCAGCGACCCAACCATCAAACTGCCCACCAGGGTGGAGGGGCCCGCAATAATCAATATGCTTTTGAAAAGCGGCTTAAAATTCTGTCTGAGAAATTCAAAAGTTGCATTTAACTTCCTGCTAAAGTCGCGGGTTTGTTGAAACTCAATTGCTCTAAATCCTTCCATTGCGTTTTAGTTGTATAGGGTACAAAACAAAATAATAAACAATCAAAAAAGCCGACAGCCCGATCACGATGGTTTTGAAACCCCAATGCATAAAGGCATATCGCGTGATAAAGGATTCAATAAAACCGGCCAGTATGAAAAACGGGATAAGGCCCATCACAATCTTTAGCCCTTTGATAGCCCCCATTTTGAATGAGGCCAGGCGCGAGTAGGTGCCCGGAAATAAAATGCTGTTGCCCATGACAAAGCCCGCAGCCGCAGCGATCACAATAGACGAAAGCTCGATGGTGCCATGAAGCATGATCACCGGCAAAGCCTGGGCGAGTTGGTTCTCGTTGTAGAAAAACATCACGAAGGTGCCAACCATCAGGGCATTGTAAAACAAAAACATGCCTGTGCCCAAGGAGAAAAACACACCATAGACAAATACCATCAATGAAACCTTGATGTTGTTGATCGTGATCATAACAAACATGGCCATTTCACTATTGGAAGAATACACCTCGGTGGGGTTTCCGTTCTTGATGTTTTCCAATGTCATGTTTACGTATGCGTCACCCAGAATCAACCGAACGAATGAATCATCGTGGGCGGTAGAAACCGCACCGAGGGCCCCGGCCAATACGAAAATGATAAACGCATAAAGCAATTGCTTGCGCACACCGTACATAACAGCTGGCAGCTCTTCTTTCCAAAAGAGGATAAACCTGTTCTTTTCTTCTTTTTTGTTCTTGTAAATTTCTCCGTGTATTTTGCTTGCCAGCGAATTGAGGTATTGTGTAGTGCGGCTTTCCGGATACTGCGTTCTGGAAAAAGAAAGATCGTCCGTGATTTGGATGAAGAGTTCGGCCAATTTATCGGGCGGGGCAGCCGCCTGGTTTTTCACAACTCGCTCAAATTCTTCCCAGCGGGTTTTGTTTCGATTGATGAATGCAGATTCCCTCATACAAATAAAGAAGTTGAAATGGCCATTAAGATGCTGTACACCCAAACGAAAATGATTCCCGGCCATTCCACGTGACCATTAAAAACGATTAATAACACGTGAAAGATAAGGGTTAGCACATTTTCATACAACTTGGCAATTTTGATACTGGATGCTCTGCCTGCATTGAAACAGTTTTAGGCAGACAAGTGGTTGGGTTCTGCGTTCTAAATTCTGAATTCTATATTCTGACTTCTGACTTCTGGATTTAGAGCAACCGGATGGAAGCCGCATAATCAACCTGGTAATCTTCCGGTAACTTGGCAAGCACCATAGCAATTTTTTTGAGTTGTTGTTGGTAAAGGTTGAAAAGCACTTTGCCTTCGTTGAGCGGGATATGGGCTTCCTTTATCTTTTGGCAGAAGTAAATGCGAAGTTCCAGTTCGGTTTGCGGTATGCCCGAATACCTGATCTGCCGGTTGGCCATACGCAGTATTTTGCGCAGCATCTTTTTTAGAACGTATAAGTTCCTGTCCGATAATTCCAAAAACATGGTGTCCATTTCTTCTTTCACGTGGCGGATATATGCGGCTTCGTCATGGGCATCGGAGAGGAGATAGGAGAGCAGTTCTTTATTTTCCTTTTTGTATTTGGCCAGGCGAAGGCAAATGGATTGAAGTGTGTCTGCGTCTAAGTGGAGCAATTCTTTTTTGATTTCATTCAGCGAGGCGGTATTCATGCCGCAATAAGGTTAAAGTTTTTACATTGGCAAATTTTACGTGCCCCCAAGCATCATAAAGCCTGTCTTTAACTTTTAGCACTATTAGCACTAAATTTGAAGTCATAGGCTAAGTTAAGTAACCCCACAATTTTATACGAACTACCATGGACAAAGAAGTTAAAGCATACAACGATAAGCAAACCTCGAACGACAAAGAAGTTTGCGACCAACTTGCCACAATCATAGACAGCGAACTTATCGAAGCAGAATGTAAAATTTGGCATTCCCACCCGGTTTGGTTTTTAGACGGAAACCCAATTGTTGGTTACAGCAAACAAAAAGCCGGAATAAGACTAATGTTTTGGAGTGGGGCAGACTTTGACGAGGAAGATTTAAGTGTAAGAGGTAAAAAATTCAAGGATGCCTCAGTTTTCTATATGGTTGTTTCCAAAATAATAACAAACGATTTGAAACGTTGGCTTAAAAAATCAAGAGAAATTCAATGGGACTATAAAAACATAGTGAAAAGAAAAGGACGATTGGAAAGGTTGAAATAACTGATGATACGCAAAAGGATGGAGCCTGTCAGTTTGAGGCTCTCGAAAACTGATTAGACTAAGTTAAATCGCCTTCGAGGGCCTCAGGCTGACACTACTTTTTTATAAGTTTTGCGTAACATCAGTGAAATAAATTGAGCGATTAACCTTTAAAATAAAGTATGAACAACACAAACAATCACGATGAGCGCATTGCAAAAATGACATTTGCCTCGGTATATCCACATTACCTCGCAAAAGTTGAGAAGAAGGGCAGAACGAAAAAAGAATTGCATCAAGTAATTGAGTGGTTAACTGGTTATCATGAAAAAAAGCTGCAAGAACTCATTAAAGAAAAAGTAACTTTTGAAAAATTCTTTCGGAATGCTTTATTAAATCCCAATGCTCAACTCATAACGGGTGTAATCTGTGGCTATCGAGTGGAGGAAATCGAAAATCCGTTAACGCAACAGGTAAGGTATTTGGATAAGTTGGTAGATGAATTAGCGAAAGGCCGTAAGATGGAGAAGATTTTGCGAGCTGAGTGCTGACGATTTTATAACTTTTTCAAATATGACAAAAAATTTGAACGACACGACAAAAAGAAAAACGGCCGAAACCGTTAAACATTGAATCATAAAAAAATGGACGCATATATAATTGACGGAGCGCGCACACCCATTGGCAATCTTGGCGGAACGTTGTCAACCGTAAGGGCCGATGACCTGGCAGCGTGGGTGATAAAAAAATTAATGGAACGGAATGCCGGAGTTCCCAAAAATGCAATCGCTGATGTGATTCTCGGCTGTGCAAACCAAGCTGGCGATGACAACCGGAATGTTGCGCGAATGGCTTTGTTGTTGGCGGGCTTGCCCTACACCGTGCCGGGCGAAACGGTAAACCGCCTGTGTGCATCGGGCATGAGCGCGGTGGTGCATGCGGCACGTGCCATCAAAAATAAGGATGGTGATGTTTTTATTGCCGGTGGCGTGGAGCACATGACCCGTGCGCCCTGGGTAATGTCAAAATCCAGCAAGCCTTTTGGCAACGATGCACAACTGTTCGACAGTAGTTTTGGCTGGCGTTTTATCAACCCGCTGATGCAAAAGATGTATGGCACCGA
>JANOQB010000077.1:0-1926 GCA_031422215.1 Cytophagales bacterium
CATCAAAATGTATGAAACACTTCAGAAATATTTGCTTAATAATCCTTACTGCCCTTGTTGTTGGTGGATGTAAAAAGGATGATCCTGCACCAATAAATTCAGAGCTATTGGTGGGTTCGTGGAAAGAAACAATTTCAGTTACCAGTAATTGTTTAGACCCTTCTGAAAACGAAAATTACTCGTGCGACACAGACTGTTTTAGATTGATTTTTACTTCCAATACTTTAACTATAGGCGTAGATGGTGACCAGTTTACTGAAACATTTTCCTATTCTATTAACGGAAATACTTTAAGCTACACGGGTAATAGTGGAATTACTATATCTGCCACTTTTGAGGTTACCAGAACGACCCTGACCTTAACACGCTTACTGGGAGACAATTGTAAAAATGTGAGTTCCTTCAAAAAGGTCTGAATCTTTGAACTAACAAAATTTTAAAATCTAAGGCGATGCAAAAAATAACAATGACAACACTAATGCTTGCTATATCAATTGTTGTTAGTTTTTCTCAGGACATTATTCTGAAAAAATCGGGCGATGAAATAGCAGCAAAAATTTTAGAGATAGGCACAACGGAAATAAAGTACAAAGATTTTGGCATACAAGAGGGGCCAATCCTCACCATACTGAAATCAGAAATATTCATGATCAAGTACAAGAACGGAACAAGGGAAATTTTTGGTGAGGAGGAGGTTATCGAAAATGCCACCGGATATTCCGAAGAAGAAATGATAGCAAAAGGAAAGCAGGACGCCACCAATAATTACAGGGGAAGAAAATCCGGGGCAGGCGCGACAATCGCCACAACTGTTTTGCTAAGTCCATTGATCGGGATTATCCCTGCATTAGCTTGTGAATCAAGAAAGCCTTCATTCAAAAACCTCAATTTTCCTGACAGTGCTTTGATGCAAAACGAAAGCTATCATCAAGCCTATGAGCAACAAGCCCATCGAATAAAAAAGAAAAGAATATGGAGGGGTTTTGGAATAGGATCGGGAGCTTGGTTGATATTAATATTTTTATTATGATACCCGGTTGCACCATTGAGTGAAATTAATAGTTGGAACATTACTTCATCAAATTTTAGTAAACCATAAACAAAAATATTATGAAAACGAGCAAAAGTATTTTTTTGATTGTGATAACGATCCTGGTTTTTGAAGCTTGCAATAAGGATGATCCAACTCCCGATCAGTCTGCTGAATTGATTGGCTCTTGGGAAATCGTGAGCTTTGTAGCAACAGGTTGTGCCGACCCGGCTGACAATTATAATGAAACCTGCACCAGCGATTGTGAAATATTAGTGATAACCGCCACCACATTAACATTTGATGGAGAGGGACCTTACTCCTATACCACGAGTGGAAACTCAATGACTATCAATTTCAATGGTGACAAGATCGTGGGAACGTATTCCATTTCAGGTTCAACAGTTACGTTCACTATTCAGGATAGCCCTGCGGATGGCGGCTGCAAGAATGTGAGTACATATAAAAAGTACGATTTGAAAGTAACCGATATTGACGGCAATGTTTACAACACTGTCATCATCGGTACGCAAGAGTGGATGAAAGAAAATCTGAAAACCAAACGCTATAGTGATGGCTCTGTAATCCCGAATGTTATGCAAACCCTAGATTGGATCAATTTATCGTCAGGGGCATATTGCGATTTTGATAACACTACTAACAATGTGGCCACTTATGGAAGGTTGTACAATTGGTATGCTGTGGCAGACAATCGTAATGTATGCCCGAAAGGTTGGCATGTACCTTCCCTTTCTGAATGGGACGTGATGATAAATACACTTGGAGGAGAGAATATAGCAGGTGGAAAAATGAAAGCCGTTGGAATTTTGCAGAATGGGGATGGCCTGTGGAATTCTCCCAATACAGGTGCAACTAATTCAAGTGGATTTACCGGC
>JANOQB010000078.1:0-2405 GCA_031422215.1 Cytophagales bacterium
AACTCTACCATTTATTCTCAACATTTTACTTTTTTGCTACTGAGAAAGACATTTTTGTACTTTTAACTTAATTCAGTACCTAGCATATCATGTTCATAATCGTATCTAGCAATTTACTTTTTCGTACCTGAAATTTCATTAATTTTCGTACCTGACAAAATATTTTTTTTCGCGTACCTGACGTTTCTTTTTTTTGTACCTGACTTTTCATTTTTTCGTACCTGGCAAAATTATTTTTCCCATCCATTTCCATTCCTGTCAGTTGGGCAAAATCGCAGTAGCTGGCATCGTTAGGGGCTTCGTCCAACCATCCCCGCCCAAGAACAAACAAGTTGGCAACAACAGGTACGTAGCTCTTAGTTTCCTTTCCCCTTCCAACAAAAGTTTGCCCGCATGGATAGGCAAAAACTGTGGTCTTCACCCCAAGCAACTTTTCAATGTTCTTATTCGACTCCACCAACTCATTCCGCATTTGATCGATTGAATAATCCTCCAAAGCCTTTGATCTCGACCATTCAAAATTGCCAGAGCACGGATGGTTTTGAGAATGATTTCCGATTTCGTGCCCATTCGCCAATGCTGTCTTCCAGCCCACCAAACGTTTCTCAACACTGCCTGGCATCACAAAAAAAGTTGCCTTCACTCCATATTGATCAAGCAACGCGGTACCCTCATCCACCTGACTGGTTCGGCCATCATCAAACGTGAGGCTGACCGCGATCTTTTTTCCGTCCGGCCATTTGAACAAGGAAGTATCCTGCCCCAAAGCAGCCTTACACATCATCAAAAGCAAGACAATAGCTAAGGACAACAAATTGAAATCTTTAAACTGATGCATGACCATTTAGTTTTTTTAATCACGGGATAGTTCCTCCGCGGACAAAAAGTAGAACTAATAATAATACCCAAAGATAATCCCCATCTCATCCTCGCTGGTGAGCCCGAAGGTCACAGTTTTATTTTTTGTGTTGTTGTAGGTGATCACCGAAGTAAGCCCTTCACCGGCATTGAGCAAAATGGGTGGGTTGAATGCCTTTACCTGGGGATGGTGCCAATCTTCGGAGGTGTAAACTATTTCACCATTGCGCAATCCCCCATTGATTTTGATGATGAATTTTTTGCCCAATTGGTGCGTGTGCGAGGTGAGCGAGAATAGGGCAACCGGCTTATCCATGAGGAAGGATTTGGTGATCGTGGTTTCCCGGTTGGCCGGAAGCGAAAAATTAAGATTGCCCAAGTTCAATGCATTCGCGACTTTCTGAACGGCCGCCTGATCCACGGTGTGAAAATTAATATTCACTTCACCTTCAAAAGGGATCATGGATTTGTTTACATAATGTGAATTGAAATCAAGGGCCATGCCTGCCGGGATTTTTATGGCCACGCCCGTGGGGAAAGTAAAATCGGAGTAAGCGGTTTGTGTGCCGGCAACATAAATATGATAAAACATGGGCGTCAGGTTAGGGCCATTGAGTGTTCCATCGGGAAGCCGGATGTCGCGCACCACATCAAATTGTGGTTTGATAGCAGTGGGCAACAATTCATTGAAATCATAAACTACCAAGTGGTGGCTGTTCTCGCGCATTTTTATTTCGATGCGGTTAACAAATACATCGGTGGTGTTGCCAATCTTTTTGTAAACAAAAAATTCGCGTTCAAAATCCGGTGCTATCTCAAACTTGCCCATGTCCACTTTAAAACCCTTGCCTGGCAGGGGTGCAACAAGGGGTTCAAATTCTTCTACCGAAGGAGTATCGTCATTCAACAACATGGAGTCAGCAACCACTTCATTGCGGGGGGCACCAGCTTCAATCCACTGCCGAACAAATTCAATTTGCCCTACCGAAAGCCGGGGCAAGCCCAATGGCATAATGTTTCCGTATTTGTTTTGGTGATGCAAACCCGAATGTAGTTTGTGATACAACAGACTTTCATCGGCATTGGAAACCTTTACCCTAAGCATCTGATCGGCCAGTGCGTTTGTGTTTTTTGATGCCACGCCTACCAAGTTGGTGTAGGCCACCGATCGCTCTAAAGAAAGGTTATGCTCATTAAAGTTCCCAGCATTGGATACATGGCAACCGGAAATAGAACACGAGGTATCGAATATCCGGGTTTGGATCAATCCAAACGTAGAATTGTCCGCTGTATTTTTAACATCGTCTTTGTTGCACGATGCCAGCAAGATAACAGCACAGAAAATAATGATTGAACAAGTTCGCATAGCTAAAATGAAAATTAAAGATAGTTGTTTTAGGCGACAAGACCTGAAACTTGGCCAGTATAAAAAGACAAGGGAGGACATTAAAATTATAACCACTTTAGCACTGCTTCCTACCATAGCCGACAACTTTTGAGTCGCTGCCCAGGGGGTCAGCCTTAAAATTTTGCTCAGGCATTGCGCC
>JANOQB010000079.1:0-5226 GCA_031422215.1 Cytophagales bacterium
GTGGGATCGGCCCTCACCGAATTGGATGACGGCCCCGATGATTATGAAATCCGTGGCCGCGATTTGATGACGGGCATTCCTAAAGTAATAAAGATTTCCTACTCCGAAGTTGCCTTCGCGCTGGATAAATCCATTTCCAAATTGGAAGAAGCTGTGCTTAAGGCATTGGAACTTTCGCCACCCGAACTGTCGGCAGATATTTATGAGCAGGGCATTTACCTAACGGGGGGTGGCGCCATGCTTCGCGGATTGGACAAGCGCCTGTCGCTGAAAACAAAATTGCCGATACATGTGGCCGATGATCCATTGCGCGCGGTGGTGCGTGGCACGGGAGCGGCTTTAAAAAATATTCCAAAATTCAGGAAGGTCTTGATGAGTTGACACATGGAGCGGCTCTTAAAGTTTGTTTACGAGTACAGGGCTTTCTTCATGTTCTTGATCCTTGAGTTGACTTGTTCCTGGCTGATCATAGAAAACAATCAATTTCAAAGCACCGCGTATTTCAATTCCTCAAACCGCTTGGCGGCAAGCGTACTGGGTTTCTCGCAAGAAGTAAGGGAATATTTTTCATTGGAGACCATCAACAGAGACCTGTCGGAAGAAAATGCCATTTTGCGCACTGCTTTGGAGCAGCGCAACCAGCGCATCTTTGCGCAACAGCTGCCCGAACTAAAAGACTCCCTCATCAGCCAACGTTTTGAATTTATCGGGGCAAAAGTGGTATCCAACTCCACCGTGTTTTATAAAAACTATATCACCGTAAACAAAGGTAAACTGGATGGTGTTGAACCGGGCATGGCAGCCATCAGCTTGCGCGGTGCAGTAGGAAAAGTGAAGTCAGTATCGGATCATTTTGCTGTGTTGATTTCGATGCTGCATACCGATGAAATGGCTTCGTGCGTGATCAAACGAACGGATTACTTTGGCACCGCCCAGTGGGACGGCCTCGATGCGCGTTTTACACATTTGAAATACATACCCCGGCACGCAAACCCCGCAGTGGGCGACACGGTTGTTACCTCGGGATATAATTCAATTTTCCCAGAAGGTGTTTTAGTGGGGATCATTCAACAGGCAACATTAAGTGAGGAGGCGCCCTTCTGGAATGTGCGCATTGAGTTGGCCCAGGATTTCCAAAAGTTGTCTTTCGTGGAATTGGTGAAGAGCAATCTGAAAAAGGAAAGGGATTCATTGGAACGTATAACCATTGATGAAGCCCGATGATCAGGTCAGGAGTTGTTCATATCATTCTATTCTTTGTGTATGTGCTGCTGCAGGTGATGCTGCTGAGGAACGTTGTGTTGTTCGATACCACCTTTTGTTTTTTGTATGTGGCCTTCATCTTGCTGTTGCCATTTGACCTCAGCGTGCTTACGATGATTGTAATCGGGTTTCTTATCGGGTTTACCATCGATATTTTTTACAGCAGCATGGGGCTGCACGCTTTTGCCACCGTGCTGATAAGCTACCTGCGCAACTATTGGCTATCGGTGATCACGCCACAGGGAGGATACGACATAGGCGAGTCGCCCACCGTAGGCACCAATGGACTGCAATGGTTTTTGGTTTATTCGTTGCCGTTGGTATTTGTCCACCATTTTGTTTTGTTCTTTGTGGAGGCTTCGGGTTTTGATATGTTTTGGTTTACGATGACAAAAATCATGGGCAGCCTTTTGTTTACCATGACGGTGATGGTTTTTCTGCAATTCTTGTTTACTAAGCGCAGAAAATTATGAACGAATCGCGCAAAGATATAATCCAGATCGTGTTCATCCTGGTAGGAGTTATTTTCTTAGTCAAACTTTTCTCCATACAAGTAACAAACAACCGCTATGCCGACCTGGCCGATGGCAACGTGATCATGCGACAAGTGGAGTATCCCTTCCGGGGATTGATTTTTGACCGCAACAAAAAACTGATTGTTTACAATACACCTGAGTTTGATCTTGATGTGATCTACAAAGACATCCGAAAGTTTGATTCGGCAAAATTTTGTGATGTGTTTGAACTATCAAGCAGCGAGTTGCGCGCCAAGTTTAAAGAGATGAAGGCACGCAAGGAATACTCACCGTATAAGCCAACCCTTTTTATTGATCAGCTTTCCAATAATGATTTTGCCCGTGTGCAAGATCATATGGATGAGTTCCCCGGTTTTTATATCCAGGCTCGCACCACACGTGCCTACGGATCGCGTGCATTGGCCAACGCACTGGGCTACGTAAGCGAAATAAATAAAGACCAGTTGAAGAACGACAAATCAAAAATCTATAAACAAGGGGACTATATTGGGCAGAGCGGCATCGAAGCGTTTTATGAAGAGCCGTTGAGGGGAAAGCGGGGTGTTCGTTTTAAACTGCGCGATGTAAAAGGCATCGAGAAAGGATCTTTCAATCAAGGCAAGTACGACACACTATCGGTACCGGGTAAAAACTTGGTCACCGGCATTGATATCACCTTGCAGCAGTATGGCGAATTTTTAATGAAAGGAAAAGCTGGCAGCATTGTAGCCATCGAGCCATCCACCGGAGAAATATTGTCGTTGGTATCGGGTCCATCCTACGACCCCACCCTGCTAACAGGAAAAAACTACAGCACCAACTTTAAGTTGATCAATTCCGATTCGCTAAAACCTTTGTTCAACCGACCTCTGATGGCGCAATACAGGCCTGGCTCAATTTTTAAAATCGCACAAGCCATGACGGCCCTCCAGGAAAAAGTGATAACACCCGATACACGCATCCGGTGCGATCGGTCAATTATCAATTGTCACGGGGCACACAGCAACGAAGATTTGCGTGGCGCCATTGCCAACTCGTGCAACCCGTATTTTCACAACGTGCTCAGGCGCATGCTCAACAAAGGCATCGTCAACGATCCGTTTGAAGATACACGCATTGGCTTGGCCGAATGGAACAAGCACATAACAAGTTTTGGTTTTGGAAACCGTTTGGGCATCGACCTCCCCAATGAAAAAGGCGGGCTGATACCTACACCCGCTTATTACGATCGTGCCTATCAAAACAGGCCGTGGAAGTTTTCAAATATTTATTCGTTGGCGATTGGCGAAGGCGAGAACTTAGTGGTGCCCATTCAGATGGCAAACTTTGCAGCAACCATTGCCAACCGTGGATATTTTTACACACCTCATTTGATAAAATCCATTGGCGATGATGGCAAGCCACTGCCTGCTTACACCGAGCGGCATTATACATCCATTGACCCCCAACATTTTGCGGTAGCTGTGGACGCCATGCAAAAAGTTGTGGAAGAAGGCACGGGCCAATACCGGGCCCGGCTCGAAGATGTAATTGTATGTGGAAAAACCGGCACGGTGGAAAACGAACCGCCCTTATTTGATCACTCGGTGTTCATCGCCTTCGCCCCACGCGACAATCCGAAAATTGCCATTTCGGTTTACGTGGAGGATGCCGGCCAAGGGGCACGTGCCGCAGCTTCCATTGCCAGCCTCATGATCGAAAAATATTTATTTGGCCAAACCAAACGGCCACACATAGAACAGTACGTGCTTAACAACAAGTTTGAGTGAACAGGGAAGAAGACATATCGGGTAAATTAGATTGGGTGGCCGTGCTTTTGTACATTGGCATGGTGGCCATGGGCTGGCTGAATATTTATGCTTCCGAATACGATGAGTCGGTGCAACAAACCATTTGGGATTTGTCGCTTAGCTCTGGTCGCCAACTGATTTTTATTGCAGCTTGCTTTATTATCATCCTCGCTATTGTCGTCATCGACATGCGGTTTTATGAAACGTTTGCTTACGTGTTTTATGGTGCCATAATATTTATGTTGATACTAATTCCATTCATTGGCAAAGAAGTGGGCGGAAACAAAGCGTGGATAGGCATCGGTTCGTTTGGTGTGCAACCTTCGGAGTTTGCCAAATTTATCACGGCCATGGCGGTTGCCAAATTTATTGGCTCGGTAGGTTTTAGAATGGACAACCTGAGAAGCCAGGCTATATTGTTTGGTATGATAGCCCTGCCCATCGGCCTTATTTTTCTGCAACGCGATTTTGGCACGGCCTTGGTCTTCACCACTTTTGTTATTGTATTCTATCGCGAAGGCATGTCACCCTTTCTCATAGTTGTTGGATTCTGCGCTGCCGTAATTTTTGTGCTCACCCTGCTGGTAAACAATCATCTTTACTTATATGCAGGCATTGCCATCGTGCTTGGTGTGGTTATTTATTTGGGCAAGAAAAAGATCAAACGGATTGTTTTGCTCACGCTCGGGGCAGTGATCATTGCTGGTGTTATTGAAAGTGTGGATTACGTAGTGCATACTGTTTTGCCCGAGCATCACCAAAACCGATTGAAGGCGCTGATCAATCCCGATGCCTATCCGCTTACGTGGGGATGGAATGTGACCCAATCAAAAATTGCCATTGGCAGTGGCGGCTTTATGGGCAAAGGATTTTTGGAAGGCACCCAAACCAAATTTGATTTTGTGCCAGAGCAAAGCACAGATTTTATTTTTTGCACCATTGGTGAAGAGCATGGCTGGGTGGGAAGCCTTTTTGTAGTTGCCATGTTTATCACACTCATGCTGCGTGTGATTTTTATTGCCGAGCGGCAGAAGGGCCGGTTTGCAAGAGTTTATGGATATGGTGTGGCCGGGATTTTTTTCTTTCACTTTGCGGTGAACATCGGCATGACCATTGGGCTTTTTCCGGTGATCGGCATACCGCTTCCCTTTTTTAGCTATGGTGGGTCGGCCCTGTGGGGATTTACGATTTTGCTTTTTGTGTTGTTGAAGTTGGATGCCCACCGCGGCCAGATGCTGCAACGCACGGGGTGAAAGAGGGGAAAGGGGCAACGAGATTGAGAAAAATTTTGGTCAGTGTTATTTCAGAGCATTACGTTTTCTTCTTTTCAGCTTCTTTCAATTGCAAAGCAGTTTTAGCATTCAGCGATGTAACTACTTTTTTACCAGTTCGCTCCTCTAATTCCTTTCTCGCGTTCCTGGCAATATTACCACCTTGTTTTGCCACCTGTTTGCTTCCCTCAAAAGTATCGGGTTTAATTGCTTCTGAAATCTCTTTAGCCGATGCTTCTGCCAACATATTTAAAATAAGTTCGGTATTGGTCATATTGTCGCGAAGGTTTTCCTTTTTCAAGCCTTTTAGGATTCTATATTCTTTCGTGGTTTTATCCGACCATGCTTTTGTGATGATATCGGTGAGCGTTGCAAACTGAACTCCTT
>JANOQB010000080.1:0-8863 GCA_031422215.1 Cytophagales bacterium
TTGCGCGAGGCTGCCGTGGAATTGGGATTGGTTACTTCGCAGCAGTTTGATGAGTGGGTGAGGCCGGAGAAGATGGTGTAAAATTTTTAAGACTCATACATCAAAAAGAAACTGCCCAAGAAATCAAAATACTGATTGTTAAAACAAGCAACGAATAAAAGGGATATTGCTTCACTGAAAATTTGGTGGAAATAAAGGACTTGATGGAAATAAACAACAACGCCAATTCAAAGAACATGAATGGAACTGTAACCATTTCTTGCACAACACCTATGAGAACAAATGAAAAATGCCAATAATATCAGTTAAGATTGAGCAAAACGAAATAAGAAAGGAGTGCCAAACACAACCCAAATAGTAGCTTATGATTGTTGATCAAATCTTTCATATTGTCTTGAACAAGATTAGAAGAAATCCATATTCAGAATAATTCCTTACTTTTAACACTGAAAACAAAACCCTATTTACATGAAAACGAAAGTAATTGTACTCTGCCTGGCCCTGATTTTTTCCGGCATGCAAGTTTTCGCCCAGCTCTCTAAGAAAGAGAAAAAGGAATGGAAAAAGAAAGCCAAAGAATTTGCCAAGAACCCTGCCAACCTGAAAGATTTTACAGAGGCAAAACAAGTTGCCGATGACGACAATACTTCCCTCAAAGGACAGGTGAGCACATTGAACAAAACGGTGAGCGATAAAAATACTCGCATTGCCGAGTTGGAAGATCAAATCTCAACCATGCGTAGCGAATTGACCTCGGTAAGAGGAGAACTCGCTCAGCTAAAAGAAGCCCCTCCAGTCAACTCTATGGATTTTTCCAAGGGCGTGGTTTTTAAAGTTCAGATAGGTGCATTCAAAAACAAAGACCTTTCCAAATACTTTAACAACAACCCCAACTTTGGCGGAGAAGCGGTTGACAAAGGTGAGCAACGCTTTACCATCGGCATTTTCAGGGATTACTGGGAAGCAGATAAGTTTAAAAAATACCTGCGCGAAATGGGCGTGAAAGATGCTTGGATAGTTCCATTCAAAGATGCGCAACGTGTTGAACTCAAAGATGTGCTGGAAGGAGTGGTTGCCGACAAAGCATCACCAACCAATTAGCAATTCAAGTAACCCCATGGAAAGGCAGCGTGTGCACGTTGCCTTTTTATTTTATCAAAGATTCAATATCTGATGTTACTCAAAACGAAGGAACCTGTCAGTTTGATCCCGATAACTATCGGGACGAAAACTGATTACACTAAGTTAAACGCCTTCGAGGGCCTCAGGCTGACATTACTCTATAAGTTTTGCGTAACTTCAGTCAATATGTACTTTTGAAAATGCTTCGGGTCGCACTCCTATTATTCTTCTTGCTAAGTGGCTTCGTGGGCATGGCTCAAATCAGGCTCACCAAGCTGGTGTTGGAAAAACATGAAAAGTATTTTATAAAAGGCGCAGACATTTTGGTAACGGACACGCTGATCATGGGCGATTCCTCTGAAATTGTTTTAAACCCCGAAAGAAAGGATAATTTCATCCACTCCAAAACTACCATCATTGGCAAAGGGTGCATTATTTCAGGCGTTGGCATTTCTGCAAAACGGGGAGTTGACGGTGTTGCGGGTGTTGATCAGGTAGGCCCATGCTTCCTCGGCAGAATGGGAGGAAACGGTTCCCAAGGTTCATCGGGACAAAGCGCCAACAATCTCTTCCTTTATTTAACAGATCTGAAAATCACCGGCTCACTCACAATTAACTTAAACGGTGGTGAAGGAGGCGATGGTGGTAACGGGGGGCGTGGCGGTGGTGGAGGCCCCGGAACCAGAGTGTGTGCCGGAGGCAACGGTGGCGATGGTGGCGCTGGTGCAAATGGTGGTAACGGTGGGGCCGGAGGCACCTTTTCCTTTCAATGTAAAAGCTGCCCCTTGGTGCGCGGGCTGGTGAACGAGACTCTCTTTATAAAAAATTATGGCGGCTTTGCTGGCTTTGGTGGCGAAGGTGGCTTTGGTGGCTCTGCAGGCCTGGGGCCTATCAATGATGGCCTCAATGGGAGGAAGGGTCTTAATGGAAAAGACGGAACAGAGGGAAAGGACGGTGCGATACATTTCTTAAGCAATTAGCAACATGCAAAAGCGATGGATATATAAGCCTGCGCCCACGGCAGAAAATATTGAGACCCTAAGTAAATCAATAAACGTAAGTCCTCACCTCTCCACAATTTTGTTGCAACGCGGCATCACCGATTTCGAAAGTGCCAAAACTTTTTTCCGTCCATCGTTAGATCACTTGCACGATCCGTTTCTACTAAAGGATATGCACCGGGCCGTTGACCGCATAAAATCCGCCATTGAGAAAAACGAAAAAATATTGATCTATGGCGATTACGATGTGGACGGCACCACGGCCGTTGCGCTTGTATTTAGTTACCTGAAAAGTTTTTATCTCCAGTGCGACTTTTATATTCCCGACCGCTATGCCGAAGGCTACGGTGTTTCGGAAGCCGGGATAATCTGGGCCGAAGAAAATAATTTCACACTGATCATAGCGCTGGATTTGGGTATCAAAGCTGCCGACATGGTAACACTCGCCACCCACAAAGGCATCGACTTTATTATTTGCGATCATCATTTGCCGGGGGGCGATATTCCCAATGCCGTGGCTGTGCTGGACCCCAAGCAAGACGATTGTGAATATCCATATAAGGAACTAAGTGGTTGTGGGCTTGGCTTCAAATTGATCCAGGCTTTTGCGCGCAGGTACCGGAAGGAAGAAGAGATTTTTGATTACCTCGATTTGGTGGTGGTGAGCATTGCATCCGACATTGTGCCCATCACCGGAGAAAACAGGACGCTATGCCATTTCGGTTTGCTGAAGCTCAACCAAAATCCCAGGCCAGGGCTAAAGGCGTTAAAAGAAATTGCAGCCATTAAAAACGAACTGGATATTTCGGGCATTGTGTTTACGCTTGGACCCCGCATCAACGCGGCAGGACGTGTTGCTCACGCACGGGGTGCCGTTCAATTGTTGATTTCCTCCACGGAAGAAGAAGCCAACGCCTTGGCAGAAAAAATAAATATCAAAAACGATCTGCGCAGGGAGTTTGATCTGAACATCACCGAGGAAGCCATTGCCATGATTGAAAGCAGCGAGACGCTTCTCACAGCAAAATCCACAGTACTGTTCAAAGAAACCTGGCACAAAGGAGTAATTGGCATAGTTGCTGCTCGGTGTGTGGAAAAATACTATCGCCCCACCGTGATATTGACTGAATCGAACGATAAGATTACCGGCTCGGCACGCAGCGTGAAAGACTTTGATCTGTACAAAGCCATAAGCGGTTGCAGCGATCTGCTTGAAAAATATGGAGGCCATAAATATGCGGCCGGCCTCACGCTCAGCAAAGGAAACTTAACAGCGTTTCAAGAAAGGTTTGAACAAATTGTATCTTCTTCCATCACAGAAGAAATGCGCACACCCATTATCGAGATCGAATTGCCCATTCAGTTTGATGACATCACCCCAAAATTTTTTAACGTGCTCAAACAAATGGCACCCTTTGGCCCCGACAACCAAAAGCCTATGTTTGAAGCAAAGCATGTGTATGTACAAAATTCGTTGAGCGGATTTAAAGACAAACACGTCCGCTTCATTGCCGGTCAGCACGGAAACGAAGCCCTGTTCAATGCCGTGGGGTTTGATCTGATCGGGCATTATAACCGTTTATCGTTGGCGACTTCTTTCAACATCGCATTCACCATCGAGGAAAATTTATACAATGGGGTCACCTCTCTTCAGCTAAGAATTAAGGACATTAAATTTGACAACGAATGAAACTGAGAGCCGACAACCTGATCAAAAAATATAAGAAGCGTACCGTGGTAAACCAGGTGTCGGTGCATGTGGAACAAGGGGAAATTGTAGGCTTGCTGGGCCCCAATGGCGCAGGCAAAACCACCAGCTTCTATATGATCGTGGGCCTGATCAAACCCAATGAGGGGAAAATTTATTTGGATGATGAAGACATTACGGATTTGCCCATGTACCAGCGGGCGAAGCGTGGCATTGGCTACCTCGCCCAGGAAGCATCGGTGTTCCGCAAACTTACCGTAGAGGAAAATCTGATGGCACCTCTTGAGATGCGCGACATCCCCAAAAAAGACCGGAAAGAAAAAGTGGAAAAGCTTCTGGAAGAATTTAGCTTGACCCACGTGCGCAAAAACCTGGGCATGGTGCTTTCGGGTGGAGAAAGGCGGAGGACTGAAATAGCACGAGCACTGGCCGTGGATCCAAAATTTGTTTTGTTGGATGAGCCTTTCGCAGGGGTTGACCCCATTGCCGTGGAGGAAATTCAAGGCATTGTGTCGAGGTTAAAGATGAAGAACATTGGCATCCTGATCACCGACCACAACGTGGACGAAACCCTTTCCATTACCGACCGCGCTTACCTGATGGTGGAGGGAAAACTTTTCAAAGCAGGTTCATCGGAGGAACTGGCGAATGATCCATTGGTGAGGAAAGTATATTTGGGGCAAAACTTCCAATTGAAAAGACCGCATTCGGCCACGCCTTCAAATCAATAGGACAGCACAACGATAGTTTCCAATTTACTTGCATGGGATTTACCAACTAAGCACAAAAGGTTTGGTTATGGCCGTCACGCAATCTATTTTTGAGGTCGCGCAATATGCAAATACTCAATTCCATTCTCACCTTCGTAATGAAAAAGCGGATCCACCAGATCGAGCTTTTTAAAAAATACCCGCACGATGTGCAAGACGAGGTGCTCAAAAAGCTCATTGGCTTTGCCCGCTACACCGACTTTGGGCAGACGTATGCCTTTGATGATCTGATCAACTACGAAGACTTTAAGCGGAGAGTGCCCGTGCACACCTATGAGCAAATGTTTCCGTACATAAACAGGACCATGCACGGTGAGAATAACGTGCTGTGGCCTACCGAAACAAAATGGTTTGCCAAATCGAGCGGCACCACCAATGCCCGCAGCAAATTTATTCCCGTAACCCCCGAAGCTCTCGAAGAGTGTCACTACAAAGGTGGCAAAGACCTCTACTCACTCTTCATCAACAACTATCCAGATACGGAAATTTTCTCTGGGAAAGGCCTTGCCGTGGGTGGAAGCTATCGCGTAAACGAATTTGATCCCAGCTCATCGTCACATTATGGCGATGTGTCGGCAGTGATCATGCAAAACCTGCCACCCTGGGCAGAGTTTATCCGCACCCCAAGTCTGGAGGTGGCGCTCATGGACAACTGGGAAGACAAAATAGAAAAACTCGCCCGCGAAACTGCCAAAGTAAACGTGACCCAGATAGCTGGTGTGCCCACCTGGACGGTGCTGCTGCTGCAGTATATCATGGAGTTGGAGAAGAAGATTTCAATCATGGACGTGTGGCCCAACTTGGAAGTGTTCTTCCACGGGGCGGTTTCCTTCAAACCCTATCGCAAACTTTTTGAGTCGATCATCCCCAGTGAAAAAATGGTGTATTGGGAAACATACAATGCAAGCGAAGGATTTTTTGGCATCCAGGATCAAATCGGCTCCGATGAGCTTTTGCTCATGTTGGATTACGGAGTGTTCTACGAATTTATTCCCATGGAAGAAATAGGTAAAGACTTTCCGGATGCAATACCGCTAGGCGAGGTGGAAATTGGAAAAAATTATGCCATGGTGATAACCACCAATGCAGGCCTGTGGCGATACAATATTGGCGACACGGTGAAATTCACCAGCACATCCCCCTACCGGATAAAAATATCGGGCCGCACCAAACATTTTATCAATGCATTTGGCGAGGAAGTAATCATAGAAAACGCTGAAACAGCCATCACCCATGCTTGCCAGCAAACCGGGGCAGTGATCGACAATTTTACTGCCGCACCCATCTACTTTGAAAAAGGGAAACGAGGCGGGCACGAATGGATCATTGAATTTACAAAGCACCCAAGCAGCCTGGAGGAATTTACCCGATCACTGGACGACACCTTGCGAAAAGTAAATTCAGATTATGATGCCAAGCGAGCAAAAGACATTGCCTTGGTGGCACCGACCATCCATTCCGTTGCCGAGGGCACATTCTATAACTGGATGAAAAAGAGGGGAAAATTAGGTGGCCAAAACAAAGTTCCCCGCTTAAGTAATTCCCGCGAGTTTGTGGAAGACATCCTTGCAATGGTAGCCTCCTCGTAATATCTTTTGGGTTGTTAAGAATTCCCCGAACCGTAAGCCGCAACAAAGATTTGCTTGCAGAAATATTTATCTTGAAACTCAAGTGCGTTGGCTCGACAAAAAGGCGGGAGTGCGATCGCATGCGGGAGGAAGCGTTCTTTTTGTCTTGACTTTTTTTGGGTACTTTTTTGTGTCAAGACAAAAAAGTACCACGTCAGAAAATAAGGATCAATCCAAAATTGAAAGATGAATTCTCAAAATTTGAACTCTTTTCAAAATCTGCATACCTAATATAACTCACTTGAAACACATGAGTACCTCAACAAACAAAAGCATCAACACTTCAAAAAGCCTTCACATTCTTTTTATTGCCCTCTTGTTTCCTATGCTGGTTTTTGGGCAAATCAAAAAACCGATAGTGGCCACAGACTTAATGAAGATAGCCACCACTGGGCAAATCCAAATTTCGCCCGATGGCGCAAAAGCTATAATGACCGTGGCACGCAAAGGCGTGAGAAACGAAAACGAATATTACTACACCCGCCATTTATATTTGCTCGACCTGCTTGGGAAAAACGAACCAACCCAATTGACATTTGGCGACAAAATGGACAATCAACCTCAGTGGTCGCCTGATGGAAAACAGATTGCCTTTGTGCGCACCGATGGAGAAAAATCACAACTTTGGTTATTGCCGCTTAGTGGAGGCGAAGCTCACGTGATCACTAAATCAGAAAATGGTGCAACCAATCCACGCTGGTCGCCAGACGGGAAAATGATTTTATACTCATCCAACATTCCGTTCTCCCAAATAGAAGGAAACACACCGTGGGGCTATGAGCGACCGGGCCGATCAAAAGGGGATGAGCCCAACTTCAAAGGCATGAAAGCGGAGGAAAGAAAAAAGGTTGCCAACAGTCCCGATGGTTCGTTGGAGGAAGTGAGATCATGGCTGGCAAAAAATTCTCTCGACAATAATCCACGTGTGCTGCTCAGGCAAGATTTGCAAGCCGAACAAAACCTTCAACCTGAAGAAACCTTCTCACATCTCTTTATAAAGAATATTGGCTCCGATGAAAAGGAAATTCAGCTTACACAAGGGTTTCAGGATTTTCAGTCTGCCGAGTGGTCGCCCGATGGAAAAAATATAACCTGTCATTCACGCGTTTACAAAATCCATCCCGATCGTGAGCAGGACAGCGACTTGTGGATCGTTGATGTTGCTTCCAAAACTGCGAAAGAGTTTTTTACCTTGCCGGGATACAGCGTTTCCAATCCTACCTTCTCACCAGATGGAACAATGGTTTCCTTTTCCGCCACCAACATCCAAAACCGTCATGCAACTCAAAATCAGTTGGCAGTAATTTCTTCCGCAGGAGGAAAACCAACATGGCTCACAGCCTCATTGGATCGCGACATTGGCGGCAGCGTTTGGTCGGCTGATAGCAGAACGATTTATTTTTCCTCGCAAACCGATGGCGACATTCCTTTGTTCAGCGTGGCCGCAAAAGGTGGGCCCGTAACCAAAATTTTTGGGAGCGATAATGGTGTAAATGATTTTGATGTGCGCGGTGATAAAGTGGTGTATGCCCTTACCGAAACAAAAAATCCGTGGGAAGTTCATCTGCTCAACCTGAAAGACAAAACCAACCGCCAGCTCACGCAACTAAATGAAGGGTGGATAAAGGACAGGATCATCAACCAGCCGAAAGAATATACCATTGTGCGCACGGATGGAACAAAAATCCAATACTGGGTGCAGGAACCTTCCGGCAAAAAGGATGGCGTGAAGTATCCAACCATACTGAATATCCACGGTGGCCCATCGGCCATGTGGGGGCCAGGGATTTTTTCGATGTGGCATGAGTTTCAACTGGAAAACAGTTGGGGCTATGGCTTGGTGTATTGCAACCCGCGCGGCAGTGGTGGCTATGGCGATAAATTCAAAAAAGGAAATTTTAAAGACTGGGGCAAAGGCCCTGCTGATGACATTCTTGCTTCGTTGGACGAGGCAATCAAACAACACACGTGGATAGATAAAGACCAACTTTTTGTGGAAGGCGGAAGTTATGCCGGCTACATGGTGGCTTGGATCGCAAGCCACGACAACCGCTTCAAAGCAGCCAACGCACAAAGGGGAGTGTATGATCTCACCACCTTTATGGGCGAAGGCAATGCGTGGCGGTTAGTGCCCGATCATTTTGGCGGCTATCCGTGGCAGAAAGAAACCAAAGTGTTGTTGGATTCCGAATCGCCACTTACTTATGTAGAAAAAATAAATACACCGCTGTTGATCATTCATGGCGATCAGGATTTGCGCACGGGTGTGATGCAATCGGAGATGCTCTACAAAAGTTTGAAGATTTTAAATAAGCCCGTGGAGTACATCCGCTACCCAAAAGAAGGCCACGAACTCACGCGCAGCGGAAACCCTGGAAGGATGATGGACCACATGTTGCGGGTTATTGAATTTTTTGAGCGCTATGTAAAACATCCTGAGCCACCGGTTGCAGTGGCCAAGTGATAAGGTTAGCAAAAATTTCAAAATAACTTCGACCAATGTCAATCGAATATCTCAAACCTTAGTAGAAAACGATAAGCCTTAGAACCAGAACCTTATTACCTTATCTTGGATTTATAGAAGAGCCAATCACAATAAGGTAATAAGGTAGTCTCGCAATCTCTACTAAGGTT
>JANOQB010000081.1:0-2700 GCA_031422215.1 Cytophagales bacterium
TCACTTCAAAAGTTTGCGAGGGATCGATTTGCAATGTTTGAGCAAGTATCGACTTATCGTTTTGCAATGTGTTTTTTGCCCTGATAAAAGTTACCTGTGCTGCCTTTACCAATGCATCTTGATTATAAACATCTGTGATGGCCCTGGCGCCAACGTCAAAGAAACCCTGTATCTGATCTAAACTTGTTTGCTGCGACTTTAGGTTTTCTTCGGCTATGCGAAGAAGTTCCTGATCCAACAGCACCTGCAAATATTGAGTGGCCACAAGGGAGACAACATCCTGCTTGCTTCGCTTTATCAAATAACCTTGGGCCATCAATTGATTGTTTGATTGAGCCAGTGTGTTCATATTTCTTAACCCATTAAATACGGTTAGCCCAGCATTCAACTGCCCGCCCAAATAATCGGTGGTAAGGTCTTCCAGGTTTCCATTGGTTGTGTTTGGTTGTTGGCCTTCTTGCCGCTGAGCCCCGCCAGTTATATTCAGATTTGGGAGGTAGTTTCCAATCGCATTCAACTTTTGAGCCTGATTGGCTTCCAATTGATTTTTCTGCTGATTGAGAACCATGTTTCTCTCAAGCCCAATCGACACGGCTTCTTCAAATGTCAATTTGGTTATCGGGTTCTGCGCCCTTGCCAATGTCACTATTAAAGTAATGACCAAAACGGTTAAACTTATCTTCATAATTTTATCAATTCACTTTTACATCCGACTCCACCAATCCATCCACCACCTTCACCACGCGCTTGCTGCGCCTTGCATTTTCTTCGGAGTGCGTTACCTGGATGATGGTGATCCCTTCCTCATTCAATTTTTGAAATATGTCCATGATTTGTTTTCCCTGATCGGAATGCAGATTTCCGGTGGGCTCATCGGCCAGCAATAATTTTGGCTCGCCCACAATGGCACGGGCAATGCCCACCAATTGCTGCTGCCCGCCCGATAGTTGCTCTGGAAACAAATCCTTCTTGGCCACCATGTTAAACCGGTCCAACATTTCGGCCACCATGCTTTTGCGCTGGCCACCGCTCACACCTTTGTACAAGAGTGGTGTTTCTATGTTTTCATACACGGTGAGTTCATCGATCAAATGATACGCTTGAAAAATAAAACCTATGTAATTTTTATGCATCTCCGATTTCTGTTTCTCTTTGAATTTATGCACAGGCTCATCGAAAAAATAGTACTCCCCTGCCGAAGGTTCATCCAACATGCCAATGATGTTCATCAACGTGGATTTGCCGGCACCGCTGGGGCCCATGATGGTGAGAAACTCGCCTTGCTGAACTTCCAGGTCAATACCTTTTAGAATGAAAGTCCGCTGGAACCGTGAATCGATGTACTTGTCGATGTTTTTTAATACGAGCATGAAAATAGTTTTAGTGGTTTACCGGTTCGCCTTACCCCGTTGGCCAATTACATGCCAAGAAGCAATATGAGATTAGACGGCCAAAATAAGGATTAGTTGCATAGGGCAGCGTCCGCAAGTGAAAAAAGATGTTCGAAAGCGGATAATTCTACTAAGAGTATTCAAGGGGGCTGACTATTCAATTAACCCAAATTATGCATTAGAAAAAATTGCCCCGACATTTATGTCGGGGAACAAATGAAACAAAACCGAAGGGGCTTTAGCCCCAATACAATTTTGGCTTAAGCCAATTGATTTCTTCATTTTTTTCCCCGACCTGAAGGTCGGGGCTATTGAATAATCCAGGATTAATAAACCCGTGGGTAAAGGATAACATCCACCCTGCGGTTCATCCGCATGCCGCCATGGCTTTGATTTGAATACACGGGGTTGTCAAGTCCCCAATCTTTGATGGAGATTATATTTTCAGGAATATCCTTTTGGATAAGGATGTCGTACACCGATTGGCTCCGCATTTTTGAAAGATACTCGTTGAATTCCCTTCCTCCTACGGGATCGGTATGGCTTATCAGTTGCACCTGATATTTGTCCAACAAATTAGGGATAGAATCGAGCCAATTGGAAAGTATGACAACCTGGTCTTCGCTGATATAATAACTGCCGCCACCAAAATAAATGCTTTTGCGCAGCTCATCGGTTTGCTGGCCGTATAATGCAACCGTGTACAAAGTGAGGCAATAACTAAGAATCAAAAATTTCATAGAACCTTTGATAAGGATTACTTAAAATCGTCAATCAGAATCATTTGAACTGATCGTTAACATGCTTCGGCACATCGCAGTTTTCCTTTTGCCGCGTATCAACCAAATGAAAAATTTTCCATTGGTCATTTTGCTTTACCAATTGAAAGGCATCCACTCCGCAATGGCTAAATGTTTTGCCAATGTAGAAAGCGTACTTAGTCCATACCTGGGCAAAGTCTCCGTCCACGTCAATCTCTGTATCCCAAATGGGCTCGCTCCAAGGCTCCTTGTGTGGCGACCCTACTGCTTTCAAAAATCCTGAAATGGAAGCCTCTCTCTTAAAAATCACTTTACCGGTTTTGTCTTTGCCAATGCTTGCCAGGGTGGCGTTGTCGGCAAAGGCACTATGCACCATAGCACTATCTCCCAGGTTCATTCCACTGAACAAAGTAGTATAGGTTTCAGTATTGCCAATCCCACAGGATCGGTCTGTGCCAGCACGGTTGTAGTTGAGATCAGTAAAGCAAAAGTCAAAAATTTCATGTTGGATAATTAATAGTCTATAAAGATTGGCATTTTCTTCAATA
>JANOQB010000082.1:0-4550 GCA_031422215.1 Cytophagales bacterium
AAAATCGGCAACCGTATTTCGGGATGGGCAGCCGCGTTTGAAATTTTGCCGATCAGATCGAAAATTGTTCCATCATAAAAAAGCATGGCCACAAAAATACCAATGGCTGGGCCAATCATCACAAAACCAAGGGTGGCTGTAACAAGAATAAAAATTATTGACACCCAGGCGGGCTTCTCAGAAATTCCTGTCAGTTCCGACATCTCGACAAAAGGGTTAATTTTGCGGGCGCAAACAACATAGTTTTAATCAAATTATCAAACTTGGCAAAGATCGGTAACATAGAATTGGGAGAGTTTCCGCTTTTGCTCGCTCCTATGGAGGATGTGAGCGATCCACCTTTTCGTGCCGTTTGCAAAGAAGGCGGTGCCGATCTGATGTACACCGAATTTATTTCTTCGGAAGGCTTGATACGCGATGCCGCCAAAAGCAGACAGAAACTCGACATCTTCGAATACGAGCGGCCCATTGGCATTCAATTGTTCGGTGGCGACATTGGCAATATGGTGGAGTCGGCAAAGATTGCAACGGAAGTAAATCCCGATCTGATTGATATTAATTATGGGTGCCCGGTAAAGGCAGTGGCTTGCCGTGGGGCTGGTGCTGCTTTGCTTCAGGACATCCCCAAGATGGTGAAGATGACGGAAGAAATTGTGAAGGCCACGCATCTGCCCGTTACCGTGAAAACAAGATTGGGCTGGGACGATGCCACAAAGAATGTGGTGGAAGTTGCCGAGCGTTTACAAGACATTGGCATACAAGCGTTGACCATTCATGGCCGCACCCGTGTGCAGATGTACAAAGGTTCTGCCGATTGGACATTGATCGGAAAGATCAAAGAAAATCAGCGTATGAAAATTCCTGTGTTCGGCAATGGAGATATTGATTCGCCACAGAAAGCATTGGAGTATCGCAACCGATATGGAGTGGATGGCCTCATGATCGGCCGCGCAGCCATTGGTTCACCGTGGGTGTTCAATGAGATCAAACATTATTTTAGTACGGGCGAAATACTTGCTCCGCCTGATATGATGGAGCGTGTAAACATTTGCCGCAGGCACCTGGAATTTTCCATCCGCTGGAAGGGCGATAAGCTCGGCATCTTTGAAATGCGCAGGCACTACACTAATTACTTTAAAGGCACACCCGATTTCAAACCGTTTAGGGCGCAGTTGGTGGAAGCACCAACTTTTGAAGATGTGAACAATATCTTGGATGAGGTATGTGAGGTGTTTGGAAGTGTGGTGGTGTATCAATAGAGTTAGATGCTGGGCACTGGATTCTTGACACACTGGATGCTGGACACTGGATTCTGGATGCTTACTGTTTACTTCATCAAGAATCAAGAATCCAACATCAAGCATCTTCTTTAATTACCTCATCCAAATGTCTCAAAATAAAAACGGCCTCGCCCTCATTTTACTTCTAACGCTTTCGCTGATCTGGGGCACCTCGTTTATATTGATCAAGCAAGGTCTAAAAGTTTTTTCCCCCGATATGCTGGGGGCATTGCGCGTGACGGCTGCAGCCATTTTTTATTGCCGTTGGCGTTGCCACGATTAAAAGAACTGAAGCCCGGTGATCATTTCAAATTGTTGCTGTCGGGGCTGATGGGCATATTCATTCCGGCATTTCTTTTTGCTTTTGCACAAACAAAACTGAACAGCTCCTTAGCGGGGATATTGAACACGCTCTCACCCTTATGGACGATGATCATTGGAGCCATGTTTTTTACTCAACGCTTTCGCGGATATGCGATCATCGGTATCATCATTTCCTTTTTTGGTGCTGTGCTGCTGGCGTTGTCGCGGTCGGGTGGAACCATCACTGGCTTCAATGTGTATGCCTTGCTTATTGTGGCAGCGTGTGCGCTGTACGGTGCCAACCTCAATTGGGTAAAATTTAAAATCCACGACCTGGGGTCAATCACGATCACCAGTGTGTCGCTGCTTTTCATCGGGCCATTGGCTGCGCTGTATCTTTTTTTTGCTACCGATTTTACCGTTGTGCTCACTACCAATCCAGGCGCATGGAAGGCATTTGGGTTTATCGTGCTGTTGGCTCTGATGAGCACGGCCATCGCGGGGTTGTTGTTCAATAAACTGTTGCGCATATCATCTCCTCTCTATACAAGTTCAGTCACCTACATCATGCCCATTGTGGCGGTTGTATGGGGAGTGATTGATGGCGAACAACTATTGCTTGGCCATTTCATCGGCATGGCCGCCATATTGGGCGGGGTTTATTTGGCGAATAGGAAATAGCCGCTTATCCCTTTCCAATTCTGCATTTAAGAGTAGTGTTGTAACTTGAAAACTCAAACCCCCATTATGTATGAAAACAAAATCAATGGTACGCTATTTCCTTTATGTTCTACTGTTCGCAGCGTGGAGTTGCACACCAAAGGCGGAAGAAAAAAAACCTGCCGTGTATTCCATGGCTCAATTCATGGACATTGTTCAGATCAATGGTGGATCGTTTTCACCGGACGAAACAAAACTGCTCATCAGCAGCAAAGAGACGGGCATCTTCAATGCGTTTGAAATTGACATCCAATCAGGAGAACAAAAGCAACTCACAAAATCTGACGATAACGCCATCTTTGCTTACAGCTATTTCCCGGATGATAACCGGATTTTATACGGCAGCGACAAAGGCGGCAACGAGATCACACACGTATATGTGCAAACACCGGAAGGCGACCTAAAAGATTTGATACAGGACTCCACCGCCAAAGCACAGTTTGGCGGATGGAGCTATGACAAAAAACTTCTCTACTACTCATCCAACAGCCGCGATAAAAGGTACTTCGATCTTTACAAAGTTCAGATAGACAGTAAACAAAGTGAGTCAAAGATTTATCCGTCCACCTTGCTTTACAAAAACGAGCAGGGCCTTGATGTGGCAGCTATTTCCAATGACGACCTATACGTGGCATTGACCCAATCCATCACCACCAATAATTCGAACATGCACTTGCTGGACACGCAAACCGGCAAGACACAATTGCTTAGCGATCATCAGGGCGACATGCAGTTCGAGCCGCAATACTTTAGTTTGGACGGAAAGAAATTATTTTACCTCACCAACGAAGGCAGTGAATTTATGTACCTCGCAAGCTATGATATCGCCACTGGTGACAAAGCAAAAGTAGAAGAAGCCCCGTGGGATTTAATGTATGCCTACCTCAGCCACACCGGCAAGTATCGCGTGGTGGCCATCAACAACGATGCACGCACCGAAATAAAAATTTATGAAGAAGCCACTGGCCAGCCTTTGAAAATATCAGGTTTGCCCGAAGGCGATATTACCGGAGTGAATATTTCTGATAGTGAAAACCTGATGTCGTTTTATGTGAGCAGTTCGAAGTCGCCCAGCAATTTGTATGTATATAATTTCGGAACAAAAGAGGTAAAGCAATTGACCAGCACGATGAGCAAAGAAATTGCTCCCGATGATTTGGTGGCGGGCGAAACGGTGCGCTTCAAATCGTATGATGGAATGGAAATCCCGTGCCTGCTCTATAAGCCAAAGGGGTTGGCCGATGGCGAAAAAGTACCGGCACTCTTATGGATACACGGTGGGCCCGGTGGGCAAACAATTCTTAACTACAGTCCTATCATTCAACACTTAGTCAATCATGGTTATGTTATTTTGGCCGTTAACAACCGGGGCAGTTCGGGTTACGGAAAATCTTTTTTTGCTGCTGACGACCGCAAGCATGGCGATGCTGATTTAAAAGATTGTGTGGAATCAAAGAAATTGTTGGCCACGCTGCCCTACGTGGATACTGACAAGATTGGCATTATGGGCGGCAGCTACGGAGGCTACATGACGATGGCCGCACTCACGTTTACACCAGAAGAATTTAAAGTAGGTGTGAATTTATTTGGCGTTACCAACTGGTTGCGCACACTCAAGAGCATTCCACCGTGGTGGGCTTCGTTCCGCGAGGCACTCTATACCGAGATGGGCGACCCTGTAAAAGATTCCGTTGCGCTCTACAACAAGTCACCGTTGTTCCATGCTGCAAAAATCACCAAACCCTTTATTGTGTTGCAGGGCAGCAACGATCCGCGTGTGCTGCAAGTGGAGTCGGATGAGATTGTGGAGGCCGCCAAGAAAAATGGTGTGGCGGTTGAGTATGTAATCTTCCCGGACGAAGGCCACGGTTTTGTGAAAAAGGAAAACAACATCAAAGCATCGGAGGAGATTGTGAAATTTTTGGATACCTATTTAAAGCAGGCTGCGGAAACGAAGATGAACCCATAAACTAAAACAAGAGCCACAGATTCATAGACAATTACCATCTGTGAATCTGTGGCTTAGTTACTGCAAACTGGCTACTGCCTACTATTAAAACCTTACCCCAACGCTTCCACTTCCTCTACTTCCTCCGGCATCATTTTCTTGAAAAGATTTTCAATGCCCGCCTTCAACGTGATAGTAGAAGAAGGACAACCACTGCACGAACCCTGAAGGGCCACGGTAACTTTCTTGTCCAAATAAGAGTGAAACGTAATGGCTCCACCGTCCTGCTCCACAGCCGG
>JANOQB010000083.1:0-4581 GCA_031422215.1 Cytophagales bacterium
ATCAATCACAGGCTGTGGCATCAGCGAAGCCCCCGCATTGTTGAAGTGGATTTTCCCAGCGCAGCCGGGTGTTTCTTTACGGATTAAATCTATGTTCATAATTGATGTTGCTATCCAGACTTTCTCTGGGCTAAGCGCCTGCCAAGCGATCGGGCAGGAAGCTCATTTCCTACCAGTATTGAAAATAAAATTTATTGGACCTTAGTCTCAAAAACAAAACTGTTGTACAAAATTCTGATATCCTGAAATTCTAATATTCTGACTTCTGACTTCTGACTTCTGACTTCTAAATTCTGAATTCTGACTTCTGAACTTCTTATCTCTGCGGCTTCAACAACAACACACTCGCTTTCGTTTTTATCTCCTCAAGGTTCATGAGCATTTTTCTAAACTTGCCAGTGGCAAACATTTCGGCCTGGTCGCTGTAATGCTGGCTCATCACATTGCCCGATTGGCCTGAAGGAGAAACGGTTTCTCCATTTTCAATATTACTGAAGTCGGTGATCTTGCGAAGTGCAGGGCCGCCATCAACATAAAAATATCCGGTGGTATCGAGTTTATAGTGCAAATTGTTTATCACCTCGCTTCCTCCATCTACTTCAAAAGGCCCAACATTGAAAAAATTTCGTAACGGTTTCACGGTGTTGAATGCATGCTTGTGTGTGAGCGTATGGATTTTTCCCCACGTCCATTTTTTTGGATCCTCTCCGCAGATTTCGGTAAGCAAGCGAATGGTTTCTTGCGCTGCGGCCTCAACAATCAGGGCGCGTGTTTCTTTCGGTTTTGTATTTTTGTCATCCCACCATAATGAATTTTCATTTTTGATAAATTGCTCATAACTATTTTTTAGTATGGAAGTGGCCGCCAATGACTCAAAGGCTTTGTCGGTGATTTCATCGGCCATTGCCCTGCGCATGATCTGCGAAAGCATATTGTTGTATATGGCTGGTGTAGTTTGTTCTGCAAGGTGCTCGCCATTCCAATTTTCCAGTTGCGTGGCAATCAGATTGAATTCAGTTTTATTGAGCGGTTTCAAAACAGAAGCAATCTCACGGGCAATGTCTGCATGCATGTGCGAGGTTACATCAAGGTCAATCGTCTTGATGTCATCCATGGTCCACTTTTTTTCTTGTTGGATCAATTCCACAATGCGGCCTGCGCGACTGCGGGGATAATAGTAACCCGGATACAACACGCCATCCACACTATCCGGTTGATTGTTTGCCGAATAGACATAACCCCAGGGTGGGTTCACCGAGTGTGGATTTTTGGAAAAATCATAGAACCCGGTATAATCATCCTTGCCGCTGCTTCCATCCAAAAAGAATTTTGATGCTACATGCATAGGGCGAACAGGCAACTTCGCCACTGCCCACCAGGCAATGTTACCTTGCACATCGCCATACATCAGGTTGAGGCCGGGTGAAGAAAACAAGGAGGCCGCATGTTCTGCACTGGCGAAATTTTTTGCGTGGTTCAATTCGTAGGCCGCTTGCAAGGCTGTGTTGGGAAGTTGGTTGAGCAACCACGAAAGTGCCGTGGGCTTGCTCTCGTCTGTAAATTCAATTGCCTCGTTGATAATATTTCCGTGGGGCGTTACGGGTATGGTAATCTCTACATCGGTTTCTCCTTTCACTTTGATCAGTTCCTTGCGCCACGTAACATCCACCCATTCACCTTTGTATTTTACCTTGCCGTTGTCATCCATTTCTTCTATAAAGAAATCGGTGTCGTCATTTTCAAACATGGTGAGGCCCCATCCGCAAAAATCAGTTTGCCCCAGCAGCCCAAACGGAATGCCGGCAATGTGATGGCCATAAAACCGAAAGCCCGGAGCCTCCAGGTGCGCCTCATACCACACGGCAGGTTGTGCAAAACCGATGTGCGTGTCGTTGGCCAAAATCGGAAAACCAGAAGCGGTGCGGTGGCCAGCAATTACCCAACCGTTGCTCCCCTGCCAAAGGGGAACTGGAATTTTTTCGAGGGCATCGCTGAAAAAGGCAATCAGGGAATCGCTGACATTGCTTTTGGCTTGTCCGTTGAAATTTTTGATTACTTCCGCGTTGGGCGGAGTTTGCACCGCCAGGTCTTTGAGATATGTTTCGCCCAACTCATTTCTGATTTTTTCCAGCACGGGATCCACACGCAAGCCTTCGGCAAACCCGAACGACATGAAGCCAACAGCGAGATAAATATCTTCCGGTTTAAATTCTTCTTTGGGTATGCCGATGATCGTAAACTCCAACGGAGTTTTTCCGGTTTTAATAAATTGGTTGATTCCTTTCTGATAGGCATGTGCTGCCTTTTGAAAAGCAGCTGTGTCGCCACTCAAATATTTTTCGGCATGTTCCCTCGCAAATTTGTTGATGCCCAACGTGCGGAAAAGTTTGTCGGTCTTCAATAGATCAGGGCCGAGTATTTCAGACAATCTTCCACTGGCTGCCCTTCGTATCATTTCCATTTGAAAGAGCCGATCTTGTGCATGCACATAGCCAAGCGCGTAATAGGCATCTTCTTCGTTTTGTGCATAGATGTGTGGCACACCAAAGTCGTCATACAAAACTTCAACGGGTGCTGTAAGGCCAGCAAGGGTGATCTCACCGGAGTAAGAAGGTTTGGTATTTTGAAGAAAGAGATAGAGGCCAAGGGCTACAACCAAGAGCAAAGCCAGTATGCCAATCAAAATTCGTTTTACAATTTTCATAGGTAATTGGTAATTGATGTTACGCAAAACTAACTGGATTGTCAGTTTGAGGCTCTCGAAAACTGACTTGAGCAAACAAAATGGCCTTCGAGAACCTCAGGCTGACATACCTTTTAATTGTTTTACGTGCCATCAGTTGGTAATTTCGAAAGGTAACTATTTAACTTTATGGAAATCAAGAGCCCGCCCATGAAAACCTGGTTGATAATTTTCTGCCTGTTGCCTTTAGTGGCAAACGCCCAAAATAAATATGGCCTCACCGCCATGAAGTTGGATGAATATCGTAAGAGCGTGGAAGCCGACCCACTGAATGAGTTGGTCAACCTCAGCGATTTTATCCCGGGCATTGTGCTTGACATACGCTATGCCACCACCAATAACTTTACGAAAGAAAAAATTTATAACCTCCCCAGGGCTTATGCACGGAGGCCGGTGGCGGAGGCATTGAAGAAAATACAGGCCGATTTGAAAATACAAGGGCTGGGATTAAAAATATTTGATGGCTACCGACCTTATTCTGCCACCGTTATGTTTTACGAAACCTATCACGACACAACCTACGTGGCCTCACCTTATAAAGGCTCGCGCCACAATCGCGGATGTGCGCTTGACCTTACGGTGATCAGCCTCAAGACGGGTGAGGAATTAAAAATGCCAACGGAATTTGATTCATTTAAAAAGGAAGCGTGGCCTTCCAGCCCGGTGAGCGATCCTGCCATACGGAAGAACCGGAAAACGTTGATTGACGCTATGGAGAAGCACGGCTTTAAAGTGAACAGTTCGGAATGGTGGCATTTTGATTTTGTGGGTTGGCAAAAATTTGCTGTGATGGATATTGATTTTGAGGAACTGGAAAATCGTTAGTAAGTTTGACCTCACCCCGGCCCTCTCCAGAGGAGAGGGTGAATCTCAATAGAAATTATACTGTTTCATTTATTAAATTTTAACTGACCCGTTATGGACAAAAAAAGTAAAAAATTCCTGTTTGATTATTTGAACAACGCTTCGCCCACGGGCTTTGAGCACAAGGGCCAACAGATTTGGCTCGACTACATGAAGCCGTACATGAACGACTATATGGTGGATGTGTATGGCACCGCGGTTGGCATCATCAACCCGAAGGCTTCTTATAAGGTTGTGATCGAGGCGCACGCTGACGAAATATCCTGGTTTGTAAACTACATCACCGATGAGGGCTACATCTATGTGCGCAGGAACGGTGGTTCCGATCATCAGATTGCCCCGTCCATGCGGGTGAACATTCACACCGACAAAGGAATTGTGAAAGGTGTGTTTGGCTGGCCGGCCATACACGTGCGCGATGCAGCCAAAGAAGAAACGCCCACGCTAAAAAATATTTTTATTGACATCGGTGCCGAATCAAAAAAAGAAGTGGATGCGATGGGCGTTCACGTAGGCAGTGTGATCACCTTTGAAGATGAGTTGATGGAGCTGAACAAAAACTATCTCACGGGTCGTGCGCTTGACAACCGGATGGGTGGCTATATGGTGGCCGAAGTGGCGCGCAGGCTTAGCGAGAACAAAAAGAAGTTGCCGTTCTGTTTGTATGTGGTAAATGCCGTGCAAGAGGAAATTGGTTTGCGTGGGGCCGAAATGATTTCGCGAAAGCTAAAACCCGATCTCGCCATCTGCACGGACGTAACGCACGACACGCAGTCGCCCATGTACAACAAAAAGGAAAGCGGCAACTTGAAATGTGGTGCGGGCCCGGTGATATGTTATGGCCCTGCGGTGCAAAACAATGTGCTGAAGATGATCATTGAGGTAGCACAGAAAAAGAAAATACCGTTTCAGCGCCAGGCAGTGTCGCGCTCAACAGGAACAGACACGGACCCCTTCGGCAGAATAGGCGAAGG
>JANOQB010000084.1:0-2192 GCA_031422215.1 Cytophagales bacterium
CCACCGGGAAGTTTATGGCAACTCGATACTAAACTATCCAAGCCGATGTGATGATACCCCCAGGCAGTGCCATAGGTGATCACGAGCACGTCTGTTTTTTGAAAATAATCCTTGACCCGCTGTTGCTCTTTCTTAATTGACTTACTTAAATCGGCCATACTGGGGGCCGACCACTTCGAGTGATAATCAAGATGATGCCACAGTCCGTGATGTTCAATAAAGAGGCGGCTGTCCAACGCAGTGGCAATGGAGCCTAAAATGTTTTTATGAATCGAAATCGGATTGTACGTTGTGCCAAACGGGTTTACCAAAACATTGAACTTATTGTTGAGCAGCCATAGCCCAAACTGATCGGCAAAGCACGACCCTGTGGTAAGGATGCTGTCCTTCAAGCCGATGGGCTGACCCGATGGGCAGAATATTTCAGTTCGGAAAGTATTTACTTTCATCGCTATATTTTGAATACTTTTGGAGTTGTAAATTTTCTTAAAGATAAGAAGTTGTCATACCCATAAATAGTTTCTTGTTTCTTTTATGAATTCAAACATTGAGCGCCTTGCCAGGATTGCCGGTAAAAAATCGAGATTGATAATCGGGCTCATGTCGGGCACTTCATTAGATGGCCTGGATGTGGCGTTGTGCAAGGTGAGCGGGCATGGACATTCTACTCGTCTTGATTTGCTAAAATTTCAAACCATGGCTTACGCCAAGGAGACCCAAGCAGGCATACTAAAGGTTTTTGCCAAACGTGATATAGATTTTCAATCACTTTGTGAGCTAAACGCAAGCGTGGCATTGCTTCATGCAAACATGATCATCCAATGCCTCAAAAAATGGAGGTATGCTCCAACCAACATCGACCTGATTGCTTCGCATGGCCAAACGGTATTTCATTCCCCAAAATCTATTACGCCTAACGCAATAATTAATTCCACACTGCAAATAGGAGATGGCGATCACTTGGCAGTTAAAACCGGGATCATCACGTTGAGCGACTTCAGGCAAAAGCACATTGCCAAAGGTGGTGAAGGGGCACCGCTTGCCGTCTATGGTGATTACATCCTCTTTTCAAAAAAGGGTGAAGACCGGATAATGCTTAACCTTGGCGGGATTGGAAACTTTACCTATTTGCCAGGATCGAATGACACAACCAAGGTTTTTGTTACCGACACAGGCCCGGCCAATACCCTATTGGACCAAACGGTGAGGCATTACCGAAGCGACATCCTATACGACAAAGATTCTTTGTTGGCGGTTAAGGGTTCATGCAACATGGAGTTATTGAAGGCACTCATGTCAAATCCTTTTTTTGTTCTGAGGTTTCCTAAAACGGTGGGCCCCGAGTTGTTCAATTTGGAGTATGTGCGAAAAGCGCAACAGGAAAGTAAAACGGAAAATTTAAAATTGGAAGATTTGCTCGCTACCCTTACCCGGTTCAGCGCGGAAACAATATCCTTGTCAATAAAAAAGGTGATCAAGAGCCAGAAAAAATTTAGCTTGTACCTGAGTGGTGGTGGCGCGCATAACCCACTCATGGTGCAATGGATCAAAGAGGTGCTTCCATCAGTAAAATTTTATAGCATGGACCAACTGGGAATTTCCGGAGATGCCAAAGAAGCGGTATTGTTTGCCCTGTTGGCTAATGAAGCCGTGGCAGGAGGGAAACTACACTTTGGCAACCGTTCAAGGATTCCATCCGTTTCACTGGGCAAGATTTCATTTCCAAAATAAAAATAAACTTTCTTTATATGAGCCTGATGTCCGTATCCGAAAAAATCCCAACCCAAATCTTTGAAACTTCAGAAGCAGCTTCAGTATTTGTTGCCAACGAAATAGCATTGCTGATCAAGAAAAAACAGTCCGAAGGTAAACCCTGTGTATTGGGGCTGGCCACAGGATCAACACCTACGCGTGTTTATGCCGAGCTGGTTTCGCTCCACAAAAAAGGACTGAGTTTTAAAAATGTAATTACCTTCAACTTAGATGAATATTTCCCGATAAACCCGGGCTCATTGCAAAGCTATGTGCGCTTCATGAACGAACATCTTTTCAACGAGATCGATATCCAAAAGGAAAATATCAATATTCCGGATGGCACGTTGCCCAAAGAAAAAGTGGCTGAATATTGCCGGAGTTATGATGCCAAAATTGAGGCATTGGGTGGAATTGATTTGCAGGTACTTGGCATTGGC
>JANOQB010000085.1:0-2530 GCA_031422215.1 Cytophagales bacterium
GCGATGGCCGCGCTGGTGATCGCTGATTTTTTATTGAGAGGCAGAGTGTCCAAAGTTTTTTAGCCACAAAGACACCAAGGCACTAAGAATGAAAAAACTTTTTTCCTTAATTTCTTGCTGGTAAACTGATCTTTTTTATTCATCATTTATGGAATTTAATAGTCTCCCCGAACAAGAGGAAGCAATTGGTAAATCAATAGTCAATGCGGCTTATAAAGTTCATTCAGAGTTAGGCCCAGGGCTTTTAGAAAAAGTATATGAAGTATGCCTTGCACACGAACTAAAAAAGGATGGGTTAATTGTTGAACGACAAGTTGATATACCGATTCAATATGACGGAATTGTTTTTGATGAAGGCCTACGGCTAGATATTCTTGTTGAGAATAAAGTGATTGTCGAGATAAAAGCGGTTGACCTGGTCAATCCTGTGTGGCAAGCCCAAGTATTGAGCCATCTCAAACTCACGAACCATAGACTTGGCTACTTGATAAATTTTAATGTGCCGAGGATAAAAGATGGAATAAAAAGAATTATATTTTGAATTACTTTGTGCCTTCGTGCCTTTGTGGCTAAAATATAACTCATGACTCCATCCTCCACCCCTCCCAAAAAAAGCAAACTCACCCTCTATATCATCATCGCGCTGTTTGCTGGCATCGCTATGGGGTTTGTGCTCAACAAAAATTATCTCAACGAAGAAAATAAATCACTCACTTCCATTCAGGTTTCTATTGACCTGCTGAATGAGGAGTTGAGATTAAGCACCGACAGCACCGTGCGGTCGCAATTGATCGCCAAAAAGAAAAGTATAAGTAAAGAAAGAAATGCCGTCCTCTCGGCCCGCGACAAAAAAGTAGAACCCTTTTCCATACTGGCGGATATTTTTCTGCGGCTAATAAAAATGATTGTCGCGCCCTTGGTGTTCACCACGTTGGTAGTGGGTGTTGCTAAACTGGGCGACATAAGTTCGGTTGGCCGGATTGGTGGCAAAACGTTGCTTTGGTTTATCGGTGCTTCACTAACAAGCCTTTTACTGGGTATGATCTTGGTAAATCTTTTTGAACCCGGCATCGCTATGAACTTACCCGTGCCCGATGTTAGTGAAGACACCGGCATTTCGAAAGGCGCATTGTCATTGAAAGAATTTTTGTACCACATCTTTCCGGCCAGCGTAATTGATGCGATGGCCAAAAATGAGATCCTTCAAATCGTTGTCTTCTCCTTATTCTTTGGCGTGGCCACTGCGGCCATTGGTGAACAAGGAAAAGTTGTGATCAATTTTATGGATGCCACCGCTCATGTGATTTTGAAAGTGACCGGCTATGTGATGAACGTGGCTCCCGTGGCGGTGTTTGGTGCCATGGCAGCCATCATTGCAAAACAGGGGCTTGGCATTTTAACAACCTATTCCATTTTTATTGGTGAGTTTTATTTTGGACTGATCCTGTTGTGGGTGATACTCATGCTGGCCGGTTCGATTGTAATTGGCAAACGGATCATCGAACTGATCAAAATAGTGAAGGAACCAATCCTACTTGCCTTTAGCACTTCAAGCAGCGAGGCGGCTTTTCCTAAAACCATGGAGTTGCTACAGAAATTTGGTTGCAAAGACAAAATCGTAAGTTTCGTTTTGCCGCTCGGCTATTCGTTCAACTTGGACGGCAGCATGATGTATATGACGTTTGCTTCACTGTTCATTGCTCAATCATACGGAATTGAACTTCCAATAGCCACACAAATATCCATGCTGTTGGTGTTGATGCTCACCAGCAAAGGTATTGCCGGTGTGCCGCGGGCCTCATTGGTTGTTATAGCTGGCACACTTGCCACCTTTGATATTCCCGAAGCGGGTCTTGCCCTTTTGTTGGGGATCGATCCGTTGCTGGATATGGGCCGCAGCGCAACCAACGTAGTAGGAAACAGTATTGCAACAGCGGTGGTGAGCAAATGGGAAAACTCGCTGGGGAAACCAGATGCCGGAATTTGAAAGGGTTATAATAGTGGCACTGACTTATTTACGGATGTTACGCAAAACAATGGAACCTGTCAGTTTGAGGCTCTCGAAAACTGATTAGACTAAGTTAAATTGCCTTCGAGGGCCTCAGGCTGACACTACTTCATAAGTTTTGCATAACATCAGTTATTTACTCTCACAAATAATCGTTCAGGCCATTCAACACCTTCGTTAGGTCAGCGAGCCGATGGAACGGTGCGCGTGGGCCTTCTCCAATATTTTTTCGTAATAACGTTCGTACAACGGCAATATGTTGGTGATGTCAAATTCTTTTGCCCGAGCCAGGGCACTTTCTTTGAATTTGGGCAAATTGTTTTTGTCCAACACATAAAGCGCATTGCGTGTCATATCTTCCGTATCGCCAACGTTGCTCATAAATCCGGTCACTCCCTGCAACTGTAATTCAGGCAAACCACCTGTATTGGTGGAGATGACTGGCACCTCGCACGCCATTGCTTCGAGGGCTGCCAATCCGAAGCTTTCTTTTTCAGATGGCATTAAGAAAAGATCGGCTAC